>JBBRHS010000139.1:0-7162 GCA_038222385.1 Acidimicrobiia bacterium | reverse complement strand
TTTTCAGGCGTGTGCTCTGCCGACTGAGCTACCCGGCCTTGCAGGGCGGCGAGCCACCCAGCGGTCCTGACGGGATTTGAACCCGCGGCCTCCGCCTTGACAGGGCGGCGTGCACTCCAAACTGCACCACAGGACCGTGCTACCGAGCCGCCCTTTCGGGTGGGACTCGTACCCCCGAGCGGATTCGAACCGCCGTTACCGCCTTGAAAGGGCAGCGTCCTGGGCCGCTAGACGACGGGGGCTCGCTCTCTCGGGAGGACGCGAATGGTAGCAGCCGGTCCGACCCGGCCCGTGAGCGAGACTGCCGGGATGGCCGAGACCGATGTGACGGGCCCCGATCCCGCGAGTCCAGCCACCGTGGCGGTCAACGCCGACGCGGTGGGCCACCTGCCCTTCCACGACACCCGCGACTTCGACGACGCCCGGCGGGGGTTCGTCGCTGCACTCCCCGAGCTGGTCGTCCGCAACCTCGCGGGGCGGGTCGTGTGGGACATGGAGTCGTACGGGTTCCTCGGCGATGAGGATCCGCCCGACTCGGTGCACCCGAGCCTCTGGCGGCAGGCCCGACTCAACTGGGACCACGGGTTGTTCGAGGTGATGCCCGGCTTCTTCCAGGTGCGGGGCTACGACATCTCGAACATGACGATCGTCGAGGGCGACACCGGCATCCTCGTGATCGATCCGCTCGTGTCGACCGAGTGCGCCGCAGCTGCGCTCGATCTGTACTTCGCGCATCGGGGCCGTCGACCGGTTCGGGGGCTGCTCTACACCCACAGCCACGTCGACCACTTCGGCGGCGCTGCGGGTGTGGTCGACGAAGCGGAGGTGCAGGCGGGTCGGTTGCCGGTGATCGCGCCCGAGGGCTTCCTCGAGCACGCGGTTGCCGAGAACGTGCTCGCGGGAACCGCGATGCAACGTCGCGCGCAGTACATGTACGGAGCGCTCCTGCACCGGGGGCCGCGCGGTCAGGTCGACGCCGGGCTCGGCAAGACCAACTCGACCGGAACGGTGTCGCTCATCCCGCCGACCGTGTCGATCACCTACACCGGGCAACGGCTCGAGGTCGATGGCATCGAGATGCTGTTCCAGATCACGCCGGGGAGCGAGGCACCTGCGGAGATGAACTTTCTCTTCCCGCAGCACCGGGTGCTCTGTGCGGCCGAGAACACGTCGCACAACATGCACAACATCGTGACCTTGCGCGGCGCGCTCGTGCGTGACGCCCTCGCGTGGTCGAAGTACCTCAACGAGACGATCGAGCTCTTCGGCTCCCAGACCGACGCGCTATTCGCGCAGCACCACTGGCCGACCTGGGGCGCCGAGAACGTCGACGCGTTTCTCCGACTGCAGCGCGATCTCTACCGCTACCTGCACGACCAGACCATGCGGCAGCTCAACCAGGGCCAGACCGGAGCCGAGATCGCCGAGACGTTCGAGCTTCCGGCTGACCTCGAGAACGCGTGGCACTGCCGCGGGTACTACGGCAGCGTGAGCCACAACGTGAAAGCGATCGCGCAGCGGTACCTGGGTTGGTTCGACGGCAACCCGGCGCGGCTCCACGCGCTTCCCCCGGTCGCGGCGTCGATCCGGTACGTCGAGTACATGGGCGGTGCCGACGCGGTGGTCGAGAAGGCGCAGCAGGCGTTCGACGACGGCGAGTACCGCTGGGTCGCACAGGTCGTCGACCACGTCGTGTTCGCGGATCCCGGCCACAGTGCGGCGCGCGAGCTGCAAGCCGCCGCACTCGAACAGCTCGGCTACCAGACCGAGAACGCGACCTGGCGGAACTTCTACCTCATGGGCGCGCACGAGCTCCGCAACGGCGTCCTCGATCTCCCGCCCCTCCGCCCGGCCGGCGCGAGCGCGCTCAGCCTGGAGCAGGTGTTCGACGTGCTCGGCGTGCGGATCGACGGCCCCGCGGCGACGGCCCGGACCCTCGTCACCAACTGGGAGTTCACCGACACCGGCGAGCAGTTCGTCGTGTCGGTCGAGCACGGTGCGATCAGCCATGCGCGCGGGCGGCTCGATCCCGACGCGGCCGTCACCATCACGCTGGCGCGGACGACGCTCAACCGGATCCTCGCCGGTACCGTCGTGCTCCCCGATGCCCTTGCCGCCGGCGAGATCGAGCTCGCCGGCGACCTCGAGGCCCTCGCATGGTTCTTCGGCCTCCTGGAGCAGTCGACCCCCGACTTCCCCATCGTCACGCCGTAGGAGATGCAGCGGAGCTGCCGGACACAGACCATGGACGTCGTGGCGGTGGGCGATCGAGGCAGCGCAGCGGAATCGACCATCAAGGCTTGTGGCGGCGGGAGAAGGCGGTGGAGGCGGCGACGCCGGCGGGGAGCGGGGCCCAGTAGGAGAAGAGCCGGTAGAGCAGCACCGCGAGCACGGCGTGGTCGGGGGACACACCTGCGAGTGCGAGGACGCCGGTGAGGCCGGCCTCCACGAAACCCAGCCCACCCGGCGTGATGGGCACCATCGCGAGCGCAGCGCCGGCGACGTACGCGAGGAGCACGAGCGTCGGATCGGGGTACGCACCGACAGCCAACAGGCTCGCGTACAGCGCGAGGAAGTCGAACACCTGGTTCCCGAGCGCTGCGGGGAGCGCACGTTTCCACGACGAGCTCAACGCGTCGCGCACGAAGTCGCGGGCGTCGACGACCCGATCGACCATCGTCTCCGTCGGCGCGGGTTGGTGGCGGAGCTTCCGGTACCGCCGGATCAGCGTGTCGATGAAGTTCCCGACCCCGCGGATGACGCGGTCCGATGTGAGGAGCACCGAACCACCCGCGAGGAGGAACGTCGCGATCGCGGCACCGAGGATCGCGCCCCGGATCAGCCGCGAATCGACGGCGAGGCCGAACAGCATCGGGACGATCGCCACGACCGGGAGCACGAACAGCGTCGCCGTCGACAGGAGCCCCACCGCGGTGAGTGCGGTGGTCGTGGTCGCGGGGTCGAACCCGGCTCGGGTCAGCATCTGCAGCTGCAGTGGCCCTCCGGTGGCCGCGCCGCCGGGGAGTGCCCGACTCAACGCGTTCCCGGCCAGTTGTGAGCAGACGACGTCGAACCACAGCTTCGTCTTGAGCGCGATCCTGGTCAGCTCCCAGATGCAGACGAACGCGAGCGCTTCGAGCACCGCGACGGCGAGGAACCACGCCGGGAAGACGTCGCGGAGTCGTGGGATCGACCCGAACAGGGCCAGGAGCCCGGGCGCGACGAGGTAGAGCGACACTCCGAACGCCACCAGGAGGACGATCCGACCGATCGTCCGGCGGCGGTTCGGGACGGGCCCGGCCGCGGATTCGACCATCAAGGCGAGAGCGCGGGTTGGACCCGGCTGGTGATGAGCTCGAGGCTTTCCCAGGCGACCTCGGGCGGGATCCCGCCGCAGAGCGGGTGGAGGGCGAGCGATCCACGGCGGCTGACCAAGTCGATGCACTCGTCGGGGGTGAGCACGGCGTAGACCGAACCGGCGCGGAGCGCGGCGACGGAGTCGGATTCGTCGAGCGCGACCGAGACCAGGCGCGCGTCGACCTGCCACTGCGCGTAGCTGCGTGCGTCGTGCAGCAGATGTTCCCCGATCCGGCCCCAGGTCGCGTCGGGATCGTCGGAAACGAACACGTTCAGCGGGCCTTCGCCGGGTGCGATGACCATCCCTTCGGGAAGCCCGAGGCGGGCGCGTTCGGTCTGGTAGGTGTCGACGATCCGGGGGTTGCTGCTCTGCGGGAAGAACGGGAGGTCGAGCCGGGCGGCACGTCGGGCCGCCGCGCTCGAGCCGCCGCCGTAGAACAGCATGGGATGGGGCTCTGAGAACGGCGTCGGCCGCACCGTGATCGTCCGCCCGTCGTGTTCGACGGGTTCACCGGTCCAGAGTCGCTGCATCAGCGTGATGTGTGACTCGACGGTGCGGCCCCGAGCCCCGAAGTCGAGGCCGAGCATCGTGTACTCCTCGGGCCGGTACCCGATTCCGACGATGTAGGAGACGCGACCGCGGCTGACGTGGTCGAGCACCGCGATGTCTTCCGCGAGTCGGACCGGGTCGTACAGCGGGACCAGCAGCGCCGCCACGCTGAGCGGGATCGTCGACGTGCGGCCGGCGATTGCGGCCGCGAGGACCAAAGGGGACGGGAGGTAGCCGTCGTCGGTCGCGTGGTGCTCCGACACCACCACCGCCGCGAACCCGTGGTCCTCCGCATACGCGGCCATGTCGAGTGCCGCTGCGTAGAGATCGGCGTGCGCCGCGCCGAACTCCGGCCGTCGAACGTCGAAACGGATCACGAACATGGACCGAACCTACTTCCACCGCTATGCCGGGAAGATGGTCACGTCGGTGGCCTTCACCGACGCCCAGACCTCGGTGCCCTCGATCAGGCCGAGCTCGTGCAGCGACGCGGGAGTGATCTCGGCCACGAGGGGTACGGGCCCTCCGATCCCGACGCGAACCCGGTCGCTCGTCGCGTCGATCGTCTCCACCCGGCCGCCGAGCACGTTGCGGGGGCTGCCGGTCGGATGGTCCCGGTGCAGCGAGACCGACCTCGGATGCACCACGGCGAACACATCGCCGGCGCCGGCTGCGGCCGCGATGAGCGTGGCGCCGTTCGGCAGTTCGACGCGGTCGCCCCGTGCCGTGCCGCGCAGCAGGTTCATGCCGACGAGATCGGCGACGTACTCGGATCTCGGATGCGCCGACACGTCGGCGAACGTCCCCGACTGCACGACGCGACCGGCCTCGAGGATCACGAGCCGGTCCGCCAGCGCGGCGGCGTCACGCGGGTCGTGGGTGACGAGGATGCGCACCCCACCGAACGCGCCGAGCTGGGCCCGAAGGTCGCGCCGGACGTTCGCCCGGGTGGTCTGGTCGAGAGCCGCGAGCGGTTCGTCGAGCAGCAGCAACCGCGGCTCGGTCACGAGCGCCCGCGCCAGCGCGACGCGTTGAGCCTGACCGCCGGAGAGCTCGCGCGGCTTGACGGAGCCCAGGGCGGCGAGGCCGACCCGTTCCAGGGCCGCGGTCGCCCGGGCGCGCGCCGCGCCGCGGCCGGTGCCGCGGCTGCGGAGCCCGAACGCCACGTTCTCGAGCACCGAGAGGTGCGGGAACAGCAGGTAGTCCTGGAACACCACGCCGACCGGACGGCGTTCCGGCGGTACGAACACCCCGCCGCCGTCGTCGAGGCGGATGCCGTCGATCGTGATCGCACCGGCGTCGATCGGCGCGAGGCCGGCCAGTCCCCGGAGCAGGGTCGTCTTGCCGGCGCCGTTCGGCCCGAGGATCGCGACGGTCTCCCCGTCTTCGGCGGTGAGCGCGGCGTCGAGCGCGAGGGTGCCGAGCCTGATGCCCACCTGCGCGGCCAGGCTCATCCGGCACCGAGCCATCGGTCGCGCAACACGGCCAGCACCGCGACGCAGACGGTGAGCAACACGATGCTCAACCCGATCGCGATCTCCGGTTTGGATTCGAGCAGGAGGTAGACCGCGAGTGGTGTGGTCTGGGTGCGGCCCTGGATGTTCCCGGCAAAGGTGATCGTCGCGCCGAACTCGCCGAGCGCGCGGGCCCACGCGAGCGCGGCTCCGGCCACGAGGCCGGGCGCGATCAGGGGAACGGTGACCCGGCGGAAGACGGTGCTCCGTCGGGCGCCGAGGGTCGTCGCCGCTTCTTCGTAGCGTCGGTCCATCCCTCGGAGCGCCGCCTCCACCGTGATCACGACGAAGGGCAGCGCCACGAACGTCTCGGCCATCACGACGCCGGCGGTCGAGAAGGTCAACTGGATCCCGAACCAGTCCCACAGGTACTGCCCGATCAGCCCGTTCCGACCGAAGGCGTAGAAGAGACCGACGCCTCCCACCACGGGGGGCACGACCAGGGGCAGCAGCACGAGGGCCCGTGCGACCGCACGGCCGCGGAACTCGACCCTGGCGAGCACCCACGCGAGCGGGACGCCGAACGCCATCGCGAGCGCGGCGGCCCAAACGGAGCAGACCAACGAGAGGCGGAGCGCGGCCCGGGCTTCGGGGGTGCGGAGATCGTCGACGAGGCTGCCCCAGGAGACCTGCTGGATCAGGCCGACGAGCGGCAGCGTGATGAACGCGAAGCCGACAGCCGCGATCGCGATCGCGAACCAGGGCGTCCGCCGCCCGCGCCGGCTCACGCTTCCTCCACGGTCCGGCGCTCCACGGTCCGACGGTCCACGGTCAGTCGGGCGGTAGGAAGCCGAACGAGCGCATTGTCGCCTGCCCCTTCGGGCCGGTCACGAAGTCGATGAAGGCGCGGGTGGTCGGCTGGTTCGTGCTCGCCGCGATGACCCCGATCGGGTAGATCGCGGTCACGTTCTGCGCATCGGGGATCGTGACCGTCTCCACCGAGTTGCCGGCACTCTCGGCGTCGGTCACGTAGACGATCGCCGCGTCGGCGTCGCCGGTCGACACCGCGCCCAGGGTCGTCTTCACATCCTGGCCGCGTGTGATCCGCTCCGTGGGGATCGTGACGGCGGCCGTCGTCAGGATCTGGTCGGCGTACTTCCCGCACGGCACCTCGAGTCCGCACAACGAGACGACGCCGAGATCTGCGAGATCGCTCAGGTCCGTGACCTGCTCCGGGTTGCCGGGCTTCGTCACGATCACGAGGCGGTTGCGGGCGAAGACGGTCGGCTCGCCCGCGATGAGCCCGGCGGTGACGAGCTCGTCGATGTTGGCCTCGTCGGCCGGCGCGAAGCTGTCGGCCGGCGCGCCCTGCTGGATCTGGGTCGCCAGCGTGCCCGACGACCCGAAGTTGAACGTCGCGCTCGCCTCCGGGTTCGCCTGCTGGAAGTCTTCGCCGATCTCGGCGAACGCTTCGGTCAACGACGCCGCCGCCGACACCGTGATCGCGCCGGTGACCTCCGACGCCTTGGTGGTGCTCGCCGAGGAGCCAGACGTGGAGCCGGAATCGCTCCCGCATCCGGTCGCGACGAGACCGGCGACGAAGACGGCGAAGACGACGGTCAACCCGGTCACGACGGTCCTGCGCATGCTGCTCTCTCGCTCCCGACCGCTCGGTCATTCGACCGGCGGCACCTCGACGATCACGTTGGTGGCCTTCACGACCGCGACCGCGAGATCACCGGGTTCGATGCCGATGTCGTCGACGCCTTCGCGCGTGATGAGTGAGACGACGCGGTGCGGG
>JBBRHS010000138.1:0-7220 GCA_038222385.1 Acidimicrobiia bacterium | reverse complement strand
GAGCATGCGCAGGATCGTGTCGAAACGTCGGCTCGACACCTCGAGCCCGGGATCGAGCTGGATGCCGGCGAACAACGGCTGCCAGAAGGACTCGATGATGCGTTCGGAGAATCCGGCGCGGACGAGCCGCTCGGCCGTGGTGGTGTCGGGTCGGCGAAGGAGCTGGCCGACCGAGTGGGTGCGCACGTCGAGCACGAGACGCAACACGCGGAGCTTGTCGGCCAACGTGCCGATGGGAGCGGTGAGGGTCTGCGGCATCTGCAGCGGCCGTCGCAGCGGGTCACCGACGCGGTGGAATCCGCTCCGCACGCGCACCATCGCACCCGGCTCGAACCGACGGACCTCGAGCGCTTCGAGATCGAGGCGCTCGTGGACCTCGGGGTACGCGGCGAGCAGGATCTGGAAGCCGCGGTCGAGGAGGTAGCCGTCGACGACGTCGGTACGCACACGCCCTCCCACACCGTCGGATGCCTCGAGCAGCGTGCACTCGACACCCGCACGGGTGAGATCCTGCGCGCAGGCGAGGCCGGCGAGTCCGGCACCGACGATCACGACGTCGGTCACATCGAGATCCGCGAGCCCGCGTCGATCACCGCAGCACGCAACGCCCGGTCCCCGCGCACAGATCGCACTCGGGAACCTCACCGGCGACGTGCGCGAGGCAGTGGTCGATGCGTGACGCGACGACGTCCATCAGCAGGGGGTGCGGACCGAGCGGCGCCGTGACCAGGTGACGCACGCCAGGATGGCGTCCGGATGCCTCGGACGCGAGAGCTGGGATGTCACGGTCCCAGTGGTTACCGGGCCAGAGGAAGTACGGGGCGATCACGACGGTCGTGGCCCCGGCGGCGACGCACGCGTCGAACGCCTCGCCGATCGACGGCTCGGCGAGCTCGATGTGTGCGGGTTCGACGATCGGGTGGCCACTCCGTTCGCGCCATTGCGAGACGAAGCTCTCGTGTCGACGGTTCGCCTCCTCGCGCCGCGACCCGTGGTCGACGATCACGAACCCGGTCGAATCCGCCTCGAAACCGTCGGGGAGCCGGAGTTGCGTCATATCTATCAACCCTATGCAACGGCTCGTCGCGCACACCGACCCGGTAGCCCGGGGTCTCCGTGACCCATGTCACCCGTCCGCGGGCGCGAGGGCTCCGGATTAGGATTGCGACCCAACAGAGGAGCGACCGTGCTCAACCGATCGACCGCCCGCCGACCCGCCGACGTCTTGCTCAAGATCAAGCTCGTGTTCCTCGGGGCGTCGTTCGTGTCGTTCCTGTTCTCGGTCTTCCTCTACTTCTTCATCGATGAATCGCAAGGGATCTTCGTAGGCCTGTGGGTCCCGTCGATCCTGGCGCTCGGGGCTCTGCTCCTCGCCGGACAGCGAAGCGATCCATGAGCAACACGATCATCTTCGTCGTGGGCACCTTCGTGTTCATCGCCGTGGCGACTGCGACGTTCATCTGGGGCTACCTGCAGTTCGACGCACTCCGCGTCATCGACGATCTCGAAACCTCGCGCGCCGAAGCGGCGCGCCTCGACGCTGCTCCTGCGATCGAGGGGCCCGAGCGCGCCGAGTGACCTCCCGGTCGCGAGGACCGACATGAGCCTCCGCCATCCCGAGGTCTGCCCGCAACCCGTTCTGCGGCCGGTCATGCGCCAGCGCTGGACCGATCTGGCCTACGTGCACTGGCCGGTCGACGAGTCCGAGGTGCGAGCCCGCCTGCCGGCCGGGCTGCACCCCGACCTCCACGACGGCGTCGCCTGGGTCGGCCTCGTTCCCTTCGAGATGCGTCGCCTGCGCGTGACCGGCACGCCGGTGCTTCCGTGGATCAGCCGTTTCGTCGAGGTGAACGTGCGCACCTACGTGCGCGACGACTCGGGCCGACCGGGAGTGTGGTTCGATTCACTCGATGCGTCGCGACTCGGGGCCACCCTCGTCGCTCGATCGACCTTCGGACTGCCCTACTTCTGGTCGCGGGCTCGAGTTCGCGCGACCGCCACGACCTACACATGGACTGTGGCGAGACGCTGGCCTGACCCGCGCCTGGCGCGCACGCGGATCGCGGTTGCGCCCGGTGCCGCGCGCCCTGCAGGCCGGTTCGACCGATTCCTCAGCGCGCGCTGGGGCATGTACTCGATGCGCGGAACCGAGCTGTACTACGGACCGATCTCCCATGAGCCGTGGCCGCTGCACGACGCCGAGCTGCTCGAGCTCGACGACTCGTTGGTGGTCTCAGCCGGCTATCGCAGCGCGACGGGCGTGCCGCACGTGATGTGGTCGCCGGGCGTCGATGTGTCGATCGGACGGCTGCGCCCCGCAGACTCGCCGGCGCGCGAGCTGTCGGCTCGCTGACAGGCGAGCTCGACTCGCGAGGATCGCTTAGACCGGTCCCCTCCGCGCGGCGATTCGCCGATACTTCGCTGCGAGGTAAGTGCCGCGGCTACGAGCGGCGGACATGGCGGCGACGCCGAGCCATCGCGGCTTCTTCGAGCTCGCCGGCCGCGATCGCCTGCATCGTCACGACCGCATCATCGACAGCGACGTGCAGCTCATGATCGTTCAGCGCGCCGAACCCGGCGTGCACGATCTGCAGTTGATGCGCGTGCGCGAGGCCCCGCGAGAGTTGCGCGGCCAGCTGCAATGCGCGCCGGACCGGGAACCGGCGGTTCGGTTCCCGGTCGAGATGCTGGTCGAGCGACCCACCCGCCATGAACTGGCTCACGATGAACGGCGTGCCGTCGGCCTCTTCACCCACGTCGTACACGGTGACAATGGCGGGATCGTCGCCGAGTCGAGCCATCGCCTGAGCTTCGCGAGTGATCCGGAGACGGCCGTTCGCGTCAAGACCGTCAGCCTTCACGACTGCGACCGCGACCTCACGGGCGAGCCGTTCGTCCATTGCCAGATAGACGCGTTTTCGGGCCCCTTCGCCGAGCAGCCGAACCGTCCGGTAGCGACCCATCCCGACGGTCGCAGGGATCTGAACCGATGTCGCGGCCACCTCGAGCGGGTCGACGATCGCGGATCCACAACTGCCGCAGAAGCGATTGCCGTCGGCGTTTACGCAGCGGGACAGTCAGCTATCTGCGCGGCCTCTAGGCTGCTCGTCCTTGGATGCCATGACGATCGTGACGCTGGTTGCCGGGCTGATCCTATTGGTCGCAGGGGCAGAGGGGCTCGTGCGCGGCGCCTCCCGGATCGCGCTCTCGTTCGGGATCTCGCCCCTCGTCGTGGGCCTCACCGTCGTGGCGTTCGGCACCAGCTCACCCGAGATGGCGGTGAGCGTGTCCGCGGTGCGAAGCGGCGCGTCCGACATCGCCATCGGCAACGTCGTCGGCAGCAACATCTTCAACGTCCTGTTCATCCTGGGCGTGTGCGCGCTCGTGGTTCCGCTGGTGATCTCGTGGCGTCTGGTGCGCCTCGAGGTGCCACTGATGATCGGCGTCTCCATCCTCCTGTGGGTGTTCATCCTCGACGGCGAGATCGCCCGCTGGGAGGCGGCGATCCTGTTCGCCGGCGCGATCGTCTACACCCTGTGGGCCATCCGGGCCAGCCGAAAAGAGAACGCGGTTGCGCAGGAGATGTCGGCGCCCGGTGCCGAACCACCCGACACTCCGTCGCCCTGGTACATCAACCTCGGCTACGTCGCTGTCGGCCTCGTGCTCCTGGTGGTCGGCTCCAACTGGATGGTCGGCAGCGCGGTCGAGATCGCGGAGGGCTTCGGGCTCTCCGAACTGGTCATCGGGCTGACGATCGTGGCGGCCGGAACGTCGCTGCCGGAACTGGCCACGTCGGTGCTCGCCACCATCAAGGGCGAGCGCGACATCGCGGTCGGCAACATCGTCGGCAGCAGCATCTTCAACATCCTCTGGGTCCTCGGACTGTCCGGCCTGGTCGCCAAGAACGAACTCCAGGCTTCGTCGTTCCTTCAGAACGTCGACGTCCCGGTGATGATCCTCGCTGCGGCGATCTGCCTCCCCGTCTTCTTCTCCGGTCGCAACCTCATGCACCGCTACGAAGGCTTCGTGTTCATCGTCGGCTACGTGCTCTACGTCACCTACCTGGTGTGGAACTCGAGCGACAGCGGCGCGCCGGGCTGGTACGCCCCCGCCGTCTGGTTCGCCCTGGTGCCGCCGGCCGTCGCGGTGGTACTGATCACCGCCTGGCGCGACCGGGTCGATCCTGTGCCGTCACGTCGTCCCGGCGTTCGGTGAGCGCGGAGTGGCTGGGGTCAACGACCCGATGTCGCGGGGTTCGTCACGGCGCTCTCGGCGTCGGGGATCGGGCCGGGCACGGTTCGGAGGCGGGCGAGCTCGAAGCGCTGCGGTTTCGGCGGGTCGATCTCGGCCGCGGCGCGGTGGATGTGATGGAGTCGCTCGGGGGCTTCTCCCTCGAGATCATCCGGACGCCGCGCCGAGCGATCGTCGCGGTCACGGGTTCGCCGCGAGGAACGCGACGACGCGACGGGCGAGGTCGGGTCCCTTGTCTTCTTGGATGAAGTGGTTGGCGTCGGGGTACGCCCAATGCGCTTGTCCTCTCGCACCGGGCACGGTGTCGCGCATCTGAGCCTGGACTGCTTCCGTACCGAGTACGGGGTCGAGCCGCCCGAACAAGGTCAGGAGCGGCTTGGTCCATTGGTCGAACACCGCGCGGGCGGCCGAGTTGCCCGGTGGTTCGCCCAACCGATTGACCAACGCAGGAAACGTGCGAGCTCCTGTCATGTAGATCCGGTCGGGGAACGGCGCGTCGTAGGCCGCAAGCTCCGCAGGTCTCTGTGTGGACGTCGTCAGAAAGTCGACCACCTCGCTCGCGCGGAACTCGGTGCCGACCATCGCGTACCAGACCCAGTCGCCGAAGCACTCCTGCAAGACCGGCACGAGCGGCTTTCGGGTGGGGCCGTTCGCCTGATAGGCGTCGAACGGCAACACCAGCGAGGGATCCGGTACAGGCGGATCAGGTTCCGACACCAACTTCAGGCCGGGGGGTACGACAGGGAGCTGTCCGTTGGCGACGACGACACGTGAGAACCACTCGGGATGATCGCCGACGACGCGCAATCCGATCAGGCTCCCCCAGTCCTGCACGAACACCGTGATGTCCCGGATGCCGAGCTGGTCGACGAATCGCTCAACCCACTGCACGTGTTCGAGGTAGGTGTAGTCCTCGAACTCGACCGGCTTGTCGGAACGACCCATGCCCATCATGTCGGGCGCGATGACGCGATAGCCCGCCGTGGTCAACGGCGGGATCATCTTCCGACATCGCGACGGCCTTGGCCGCCTCGGCCTCTACGACATCGCGTGGAGCGAGCCCGGTCCACGATCCCCCCGACGTACGCGTCAACTTCGGCAGGGTCCTCGATGAACGAGCCCCGAAGGATTGCAGCCGGGCGGGTGCTCTGCCCCCATCGCAGATGGCAGGTCGACGAGGGCGACAGGGCAGAATGGAGCGATGGGAAGCACACGACTGGTGGTGATCGGCGGCGATGCGGCCGGGATGAGCGCGGCATCGCAGGCCCGTCGTCGACGCGACGCGAGCGATCTGACCATCGTGGCGTTGGAACGAGGCCGCCATGTCTCGTACGCGGCGTGTGGCATCCCGTACCTGGTCGGGGGTGTTGTCGCGAGTCCCGACGAGCTGATCGCTCGACGCGCCGAGACGTTCCGCGCTGATCTCGACATCGACGTTCGATCCCGTCACGACGTCGTCGATGTCGACGTCGACGCGGGTGTCGTACTCGTTCGTGACCTCGAGGCCGAGGTCGAGTACCGGGAGCACTTCGACGAGCTGGTCATCGCGACCGGCGCCGTTCCCGTACGGCCGAAGCTGCCCGGGTTCGACGCCACGGGCACGTTCGGCCTCCAGATCCTCGACGACGGGATCGCACTCCGACACGCCATCGAGACGACCGACCCCCGCAAGGCGGTCGTCATCGGCGGCGGCTACATCGGGTTGGAGGTCGCCGAGGCCCTCGTCATGCGCGGCCTCTCCGTCACCCTCGTCGAGGCGGCCGCCCAACCCATGCGGACGCTGGATGTCGACATGGGTGCGCTCGTCGCGGACGCGCTGCGGAACGTCGGCGTCACGCTCGTGCTCGGCGAGCCGGTCACCGGCATCGAAGAGCGTGATGGGCGGGTCGCGGCGGTCATGACGAGCGAGCGCACGCTTCCCGCCGATCTGGTCGTGTTCGGGCTCGGCAACCGACCGAACTCGGACCTGGCCGCGCGCGCCGGCGTCCCCGTTGGCGTCACGACCGGAATCGTCACCGACTCACGGATGCACACGGGCGTCGACGGAATCTGGGCTGCCGGCGATTGCGTCGAGACCTACCACCGCGTATCCGAGCGGCCGGTCGCGATCGCCTTGGGGACGCACGCGAACAAGCAGGGGCGGGTCGCCGGCATCAACATCGGTGGTGGGCAGGCTGCCTTCCCCGGCGTGATCGGGACTGCGATCTCAAAGATCTGCGACGTCGAAGTCGCCCGCACGGGCCTCAACGAGACCGAGGCAACCGAGGCCGGCTTCGATCACGTCGCAGCGAGCATCACGTCGACGACGCGCGCGGGCTACTTCCCGGAGGCACAGCCCGTGCAGGTCAAGCTCGTCGCGCAACAGCGGAGCGGTCGCCTGCTCGGTGGCCAGATCGTCGGGGGCGAGGGTGCCGCCAAGCGCATCGACGTGCTTGCGGTCGCGATATGGAACAGCATGACCGTCGAGGAGATGACCGGGCTGGATCTCGCCTACGCCCCGCCGTTCGCACCGGTCTGGGATCCCGTACTCGTCGCGGCCCGCAAGGCCCAGGAGAGACTCGAGTCTTCGACGCCGAGCACCGGAATCAGCTGAACGAGGTCGAGGATCTCGGCCACGGAACTCATGCTCACCCCGGCAAGGGAGTTCCGGCCTGGTCAGCGCAACCGCGTGACGAACTCTGGGCTGAGGTCCGCGACCGACGCCGCGCCACGAGCCGCAAGGTCCGTCCGATGTCCTCGCGCAGGATCGACAGGACGCGGCTCACCCCGGGTTCGCCCGCCGCCGCGAGCCCGTAGGCCCACGGCCGGCCGATCATCGCGGCACGCGCCCCGAGCGCCACCGCCTTCACGACGTCGGCGCCGCGCCGGAACCCGCCGTCGACCAGGACCTCGACCTGATCGCCCACCGCGTCGAGCACGTCGACGAGCGCAGTGATCGTGGCCGGTGCCGAGTTGAGCTGACGGCCACC
>JBBRHS010000137.1:0-7261 GCA_038222385.1 Acidimicrobiia bacterium | reverse complement strand
AGCACACGTCCCAGAGCACCTCGGCCTCGTAGCCGCCGGCGTCGCCCCAGACGGCGTGGGCGCGTGCGAGGCGCATCCCGGTCGTGTCCCCCGGTTCTGCGATCGCGGCGGCCTCCGCGGCGGCGAGCTCGATCGCCGCCGCTCTCACCGGCGCGGGAGACAGGCTGACCATCAGCTCCCGCACAGTCCGATCGTCGTGGCCGACGAGCTGGGGCAGGAGGAGCGCCCGACCGTCGATCGCGACCGATCCGGCCCCGGATTGCAGCTCCCCCGCGAGCAGTCGGAGCAACGTGGTCTTGCCGGTGCCGTTCGCGCCGACGAGCGCGACGTGGTCACCCGTGCCGACCCGGAACGACACGTCGTCGAGCAGAGTCCCGCCATCCGGGAGCGCGTACCGGACTCCGTGCACCTCCACCGAACCCATGGGACTTGATCGCAAGTGGCACCGTCGGAGTGCTTCGCGTGCTTTGATGCTCCTCGGGCAGGGACCGCGGACCGGAGACACGATGACGACGACCGAAACGCCGACACCCGCGACGGAACCGGCGAAGACGGCGGGGTCAGCGAACAAGGCGCCCCGCTGGCGGCGGGCGCTCGTCGCGGTGCTCGTAGTGCTGAGCTGCATCCTCGCGCCGCTCAGCGTCGTCGCGGTCTGGACCCGGAACCAGTTGCTCGAGACCGAGCGCTACGTCGAGAACGTCACTCCCCTCGCGTCGGATCCGGCGATCCTCGACGCCGCAGCACTGAACGCCACCGCTGCGCTGTTCGACAACGTCGACGTCGAGCAGGAGATCCGAGACGCGCTGCCGAGAAGATCCCGTCAGCTCGCGTCCCCACTCACTGCCCTGATCCGACAGTTCACCGAACGGGCGGCCCGCGAGGCCCTGGGATCCGACGCGTTCCAGACGATCTGGGAGAAGGCCAACGAGGTCGCGCACACCCAGGTCGAGAACGCCCTGACCGGTGGTGGCGACGTCGTGTCGACGAAGGACGGCAAGATCATCCTCGATCTCTCCCAGGTCCTCGTTCAGGTGCGCGAGCTGCTGAACGAGCGCGGGATCACCGTCTTCGACAGCATCCCGCTCGACGAGCTCACCCTCCGGTTCCAGCTCTTCGACGCGAGCGGCCTCGAGACCGCCCAGGAGGTGGTCAAAGTGCTCGACACCCTCGCTTTCGTGCTGCCGATCCTGTTCGCCGGCTTCCTCGCCCTCGCGATCTGGCTGTCGCCGAACCGGCGGCGCACGATCATCCGATGGGGCATCGGCGTGGCGATCGCTTCGGGGATCACTGCGCTCATCGCGCTCCTCGGACGGGGCATCTACCTCGACTCCGCCTCCGGTCCGGGACTGCCGCGCGAGGCCCTCGCGGCAACGTGGGACACGCTGCTCCGCTTCCTGCGCGGCGGACTGCGGGCGATGATGGCACTCGGCCTCCTCGTCGCGTTCGTGGCGTGGATCCTCGGACCGACGAGGCTCGCAGTGAAGGTCCGCAGCACCGCCCGCGACACGGTGGGCGGGATGGGTGACCGGGCCGAGGCCCACGGCTACGACTTCGGCCGGTTCGGCCGTTTCGTCAACCACTACGAGCGGCGACTCCAGATCGCCGGGGTTGTCGTTACCCTGCTGTCGGTGCTCTTCGCCGACCGCATCTCCGCGAGCCGGCTCATCTGGGCCTTGGTGCTGCTCGTCGTCTACATCGGCGCGGTGCAGTTCGTGTCGCGGGCGGCGAAGATCGAGAGTGAGCCCAAGGCGCCGACCGAGGTGTGAGCTACCAGTCCGCCGGGTCCGGGGTGAGCAGACCGGAGTCGATCACGGCCCGGCTGAGGGGCCGGGCGAGCTCCCGGAGCTGCTGACAGCCGTCGTCGCCGAGCGGCACGTACGCGACCATCGCGAGCGCGTCGGTGCGTTCCTCGACCGACGACCGGTTGCTCCGACCCGCGTCGGTCAGCTGCAGGCCGTCGCCGTGATCACCAGGTGCGACGAACCCCCGCTGCGCGAGGCCCTCGACCGCCGCGGCCCACTCGTCGTCGGACCACGCCCGGCTGGTGCGCAGGACCGGGCTCGGGATCTCGCCGGTGGCTTCGTGGATCACCAGCGCCTCGAGTCCCGAGAGGCCCTCGGTCACGAGCGTGGCCACGTGACCATCACCCCGGAATTCGCGCAACAGCGCCTGGGCGTGCCAGAGCACGAGGTGGGGCTCGTCGGGCCACGCCAGCCCGGCGTGGCCGGCGAAGAGCGGCCGACCCTCCGGATGCTCCGATGCCGCGAGCGCGGCCGTGCGGGCCAGCTCGGCGGCGGTCGCGAGATCGGGCGACGCGATCACTTCGTCGCCCCACGCCCGGCGCAACGCACGGTCGACCGCGTCGAGCCGGGCCTCGAGCACGCGTTCGGGCGTCGCGAGCGACCAGGCCTCGGGGATCGACGCCCGCACGAGCGCGGGTTGGAAGTTGAAGAAGGTCGCGATCACGACCTCGGCCGGGACCGGCCCCATCGCCGCGGCGCGGGACGCGAAGTACCCCATCCGGTTCCCGCGGAGGCCGGCGGCGGTGTACGCCGCCTGTCCCTCGGGCGCGAAGTAGATCATCCCGTGGACGGGCTCGAGCGTCCGCCACGTCTTGCGCGCCACCACCGGGTCCATCAGCCGACCCCGCCCACGACCTGCTTCGGCGGGTACTTCGCGAACGAACCTGCGTGGGCGAACATCGCGCGTTGGAACGCTTCCACGTAGGGGAGCTTGCGGATCATGTACGACTTCGACTCCTTGGGGTCGAGGTAGAGGTTGTACAGCCGGGCGTAGGTGTACTTCTGGGTGACGCCGCTGAAGCCACTCGGGTTGTGCACGTCTTGGTCGTCGTCGGACGTCGACGCGATCATGAACTTCCACTCCCCGACCCGTAGCGCCGACAGGGTGCTGCCGAGCCAGTAGTAGATGTGCTTGCGGTTCGAGAGTCCGTCGGGTGCGAGCAGGAACGACGTCTGGTCGACACCGTCGACGAAGCGGTCCGACGGCATGGCGTCGGACGCGCCCGCGAGCCGCAACATCGTCGGAAAGAGGTCCATCTGCGAGAAGAGGCCGTCGGACGTGCGGTCGGCCTCGATCGCGCCGGGCCACACCACGATCCCGGGGACCCTCTGGCCGCCCTCCCAGGTCGAGCCCTTCGCGCTCCGGAACGGGGTGAACGCGGAATCGGGCCAGCTCGACATCTCCGGCCCGTTGTCGGACGACAGGAAGATCATCGTGTTCTCGAGCTGGCCGGTCTCCTCCAGTGTCGCGACCAAACGCCCGACGATGTCGTCGAGCTCGATGATCGTGTCCTTGTACGGGTGTTTCGCCGGCGACGAACCGAGGAACTTCTCGAGCGGGTAGTTGTCGAAGTGCGCGCCACGGGTGCAGTGGTAGAGGAACCACGGCTGGTCTGCTCCGGCCTGTCGACGCATGAAGTCGATCGAGTACCCGGCCCACTTGTCGTCGAGCTCCGAGAGCACCGGGATCGTGACCTCCTCGACCTCCTTCACCTCACCGCCTCGGGTCGCGTGCACGAAGCACTTGTTGAACGGCTGGTTCTCGACCCACTTCGTACGGGCCTCGGAGTAGGCGATCTCCGGGAAGAAGTACGGGTCGCGCCATTCGGTGTACATGTCGGACACGCTGAGGAACCCGTAGAAGTCGTCGAAGCCGACGTTCTGGGGCTGCGACGCGATGTTCTCGCCCATGTGCCACTTCCCCACCGCCTGCGTCGCGTACCCGGCGTCGGAGAGCAGCTGCGCGATCGTCACCTCACCGTCGAGTCCGCCCGCTTCGCCGTACATCGGCGGCCGGAGCAGGCCGTGGCGCATCGGCAGGCGACCGGTCATCAGCGACGCACGCGACGGCGTGCACGACGGCTCGGAGTAGCACGACGTGAGCAGGAGCCCGCGTCGCGCCAGCTTGTCGATGTTCGGGGTGGGCGCGCCGACCGCGCCACCACCGCCGTAGCACCCGAAGTCGCCCCACCCGACGTCGTCGAACAGGATCACGAGCACGTTGGGTCGCTTCCCGTCGCGCGCCATCGTGTCGAGTCGCTCGGTCGTCAGCACCTCCTGGGCCTCGTGCACGAAGTGCGGCTCGAGGTTCTCGGCGTCTTGGACCGTCGGATCAACGACCGGATCGTGGGACATGCGTGCGGCTCCTCGGATCTGTCGCATCTCGTACCGACAGGACCCCGCATGGTCAACCGCTCGAAACATCCGCGTCAAACAGCCTGCTAGAAAAGTAGCGGAGGCGGCGGGCTGCTACCCGCGGACGCCGCACGGGTGAGCGATCGAGCCGCCGTAGCGGATTCGACCATCGAGAAGGGCAATCGAGATGAAGCTCGCCGCCTACGGGATCAACGAGAAGGCGACGCACGGACCCGACGACACCATCCGCCTCGCCCGCCTCGCCGAGGAGCTCGGATACGACTCGTGGTGGGCCGGTGAGCACGTCGTCCTCCCCGACCCGGCCGACCCGGCCCAACCACTCGAGCCCCACGAGGCGATCCTGGATCCCCTGGTCCACCTCGCGTTCGTGGCCGCGGTCACGACCACCCTCGAGCTGGGGACCGGGATCATCATCCTTCCGCAGCGGAACCCGGTCGTGCTGGCCAAGGAGGTCGCGAGCCTCGACGTGTTGAGCAACGGGCGGCTGCACTTCGGTGTCGCAGCGGGGTACCTCGCGGGCGAGATGGAAGCGGTCGGGGTCTCCATGACCGACCGCGGGGCTCGCACCGACGAGTACCTCGACGCGATGCAGGCGCTCTGGGCCGACCCCGTCCGCAGCTTCTCGGGTCGCTTCGTGTCGTTCAGCGGTGTCGACGCGTTCCCGAAGCCGGTCGCACCGGGCGGGCCCCGGATCGTGATCGGCGGGTACAGCCGTCCCGCGCTGCGGCGGGCCGTCACGCGCGGCCACGGCTGGTACGGCGCCGACCTCGATCCCGCGGCCACCGCGCCGATCCTGCAGGAGCTCCGCGAGCTCACCGACCAGGTCGAACGCCCGGCCACGCTCGGTCCGCTCGACATCAGCATCACGCCCATCGACCCGGTCGATGCCGCGACGGCAGAGGCCTACGCCGCCCTCGGTGTCGACCGACTCATCGTCTACCCGCGCCCGTCCGACGACGCGGCGCAGGTCGAACAGTTCCTCCACGACCAGGCCGAGGTCGTCATCGGCGCGACGGGTTGACGCCGAGCTCGGCCAACACCCTCTCGAGCAGGTCGCGAAACGCCACCTACGATGACCGAATGGGCGACATCGTGATCGAAGCCGAGGGCCTCGGGAAAAACTACGGCGACGTCGTCGCGCTCGACGCCGTCGACCTCCAGGTTCCCTACGGCACCGTGCTCGGTCTGCTGGGGCCGAACGGTGCGGGCAAGACCACCGCGGTGCGGATCCTCACCACCAACCTGCGCCCGTCGCGCGGACGCGCGCGCGTGCTCGGCGTCGACGTCACCGAGAACCCGCAGGCGGTGCGCGAACAGATCGGCCTCGCCGGCCAGGCCGCCGCGGTCGACGACAATCTGACCGGACGCGAGAACTTGCGTCTCATCGGCTATCTGACCCATCAGCCGCGCAAGGGCGTGAGCGCGCGTGCCGACCAGCTCCTGGAGCAGTTCGGCCTCACCGACGCCGCCAACCGGACCGCGAAGACGTACTCGGGCGGCATGAGGCGGCGGCTCGACCTCGCGGCTTCGCTCGTGCACCGTCCACCGGTGCTGTTCCTCGACGAGCCCACCACCGGACTCGACCCGGCGAGCCGTACCGACCTGTGGGGTGTCATCGAGGAGCTCGTCGCGGGCGGGACGACGCTCCTGCTCACGACGCAGTACCTCGAGGAGGCCGACCGCCTCGCGAACCGGATCATGGTCATCGACGGCGGCCGGACGATCGCGGAGGGCACGCCCACGGAGTTGAAGACCCATTTCGGCGCCACCGTGGTCGAGATCACCCTGCCGGCCGAGAACGTGGAGCGCGCCATCTCGCTCCTCGGACCCCTCGGCGCGACGGAGTACCTCGAGGGCACGACGATCGGTGTCACCGTCACCGACGCCGGCCGCGGTGCCCTCGACGTCGTGCGCACGCTCGACCGCGAGCAACTCGTGCCGGACCGCCTGGTCGTGCGCGAACCGAGCCTCGACGACGTGTTCCTGAAGCTCACCGGCCACCGCGCCGAGGACGACGCAGAACCCGACACGACCTCCAGCCCCGAGCGAGGCGCCGCATGACCGCCGTCACCGCTCCGCCCACCGACGCGGGCAGCGCACCGCCCGTGGGACACCGCGTCTCGCCGAAGCAGGCCGTGCTCGACGCAGGTGTGGTCGCGTGGCGCAACCTTTTGTCGATGCTGCGTACTCCCGAGGTGCTGGTGTTCAGCAGCATCCAGCCGGTCATCTTCGTGTTGATGTTCCGCTTCGTGTTCGGCGGCGCGATCACCGTGCCCGGCGAGTCGTACGTGAACTTCCTGATGCCCGGGATCTTCATCCAGACGGTCGCGTTCGGCTCGATCACCACCGCGGTGGGCATGGCCACCGACCTACAGGGCGGTGTGATCGACCGGTTCCGTTCGCTGCCGATGGCGCGTTCGGCCGTGCTCGCCGGCCGCACCATCGCCGATCTCGTCCGCAGCGTGTGGGTCGTGATCCTCATGTTCGTCGTCGGCTACGCAGTGGGGTTCCGCGTCCAGACGAACGCGCTCGCGGCCCTCGCCGCGATCGGGGTCATCCTGCTGTTCGCGCTCGCCCTCGCGTGGGTGTTCGCTTACGTCGGGCTCATGACCGCGAACCCCGAAGCCGCTCAGGCGGCCGCGTTTCCGTTCCTCGCGATCTTCGTGTTCGCGTCGTCCGCGTTCGTCCCTCTCGACACGATGCCCGGCTGGCTCCAGGCCTTCGCCGAGCACCAGCCCGTCACGGCTGCCATCAATGCAGTGCGGGCGTTGGTGCTCGGAGGCCCGACCGCGGAGTACGTGATCAAGGCGTGCCTGTGGTGCGTCGCGATCATCATCGTGTTCGCACCTCTCGCGGTGCACCGGTACCGCCGATCGAGCTGACGCGCGAGGCTGGTCGCATGACGATCAGCGAGCAGGTCAGCGGCGAGGCCACCATCCAGCGGTGGACCGTGGGCGACACCACGATCACGAGCGTGGTCGAGGCGGAGACCGCGCACATCCCACCGGAGTTCTTCTTCGCCGGGGTCGATGCCGCCGCCGTGCGGGAGCAGCCCGACCTCGTCCCCGACTTCGCCGACGCCG
>JBBRHS010000136.1:0-7370 GCA_038222385.1 Acidimicrobiia bacterium | reverse complement strand
GCCTCCGCCGCGGCGGCGATGAGCTCGTCGACCACCGCCTGATAGAGCGTCGCCTGCTCGCGGGTGAGTGGGCAGTGCTCGGTCAGCTCGATCTTGTCGGGGAGGTCGTCGATGATGGTCTTGTCGGTCTTGAGTCGCCGCAACAGGAACGGCGCGGTGATCTTGCGGAGCCGCTCCGCGCTCTCGGTGTCGTGGTCGCGCTCGATGGGCACGCCGAAGCGTTGGCGGAACGAGCTCTTCGTGCCGAGCAGGCCCGGGTTGAGCACGTGCATGATCGACCACAGCTCCGACAGCCGATTCTCCACCGGCGTTCCCGTCATCGCCACCCGACGCTCGGCGCGGATCCGTTGCACCGCGCGGGTCTGCGCGGTCGCAGGGTTCTTCACCTGCTGCGCCTCGTCGAGCACGAGCCGGGCCCAGCGCACCGATTCGAGATCCTTCGCGTCGCGGGCGACCAACGAATAGGTGGTCAACACCACGTCGACACGCTTGGCCCGCGTCGCGAACTTCGCTCGGTGGCTGGTGAAACGATCCGGGCCGTGATGCGCCAGCACCGTCAACGTCGGCGCGAACCGTTCCAACTCCCGTTGCCAGTTCCCCAACACCGACACCGGGCACACCACCAACGTCGGGCCCGTCGTCTCGTCGGCGAGCAGCGTCGCGATCAGCTGCGCGGTCTTGCCGAGGCCCATGTCGTCGGCGAGGCACGCGCCGAGACCGAGCCGCCCGAGGAACCGGAGCCACCCGGCGCCACGCTCCTGGTACGGGCGCAGCCGACCGTGGAACTCCGTCGGCGTCGCCACCGGAGTGACCGTTGCGTGCAACGCGCCGTCGAGGAGGTCGCCGAGCCACCCGGTGGCCGCCACCCCGAGGATCTCGATGCCGTCGGGAACGGCCAGACCCTCGAGGCCGAGGCCTGTGCGCAGCACTTCGGCCACGGTCGCCTCACCGGTCTCGCCGGCCCGCTGCGCGATCAACGCAAGGTCCTCGGCCCGGATCTCGACCCACTGGCCGCGCACCCGCACAAGCGCCTGCTTCGCGGCGACGGCCCGGGCCAGGGTGGCGAGGTCGGCCTTGGTGAGGCGTTGATCGCCGAGCGCGGCCTCGAAGCGGAACGAGACCAGCGCGTCCATGCCAACGCCGCCCGCGCTGATCACGTCGGCACCCGACCCGCGACTTGCGGCCTTCACCCGGAGCCCCGGCCGGCGGCGTTGTGTCCACCACGCCGGGAGCAGCATCACGATGCCCGCGTCGGCGAGCGTCGCGCTGCGTTGCGTGACGACGTCCATCAGCGCCGAAGACGTGAGCGAGAGGTCGACCGGTTCCGCCGCGTCCAGCACCGCGGCCAGCTCCGGGGCAAGCCGGGCGAGCCGCCCGAGGCTCGCCAGCAGGTCGTCGACCGCGTGCTCACCGAACGGCGACCGGCCCCGCCACACGTCGACGGCCGGAACGATCAGGCTCGGCTCGGTCGCGTCCTGGGCGAGCAGCTCCACCGACCACCGCCCGTCGACACCGCCGTCGTCGACACCGCCTGCGGGCTCCCGGACCCGCAGGCACAGGCGGATCCGACCGGTCGTCGACGCGCCCGACGCAACCCAACCGGTGATCTCCCGTTCGAAGGCCCGGAGCTTGTCAGCGTCGAGCGAGCGGGCCAGCGACGGATCGGTTCGGGTGAGCGAGATCAGCCACGCTTCCTCCACCCCGCGCCGACCCGGCCGGCGAGGCGTGAGCTCCACACCGCGCGTCACGAGCCGGGTCCGCACGATCCGGTCGACCGCGATCGCGAGCTGCTCGGCAACCGATCGTTGCGCCTCAGTCGAGCCGTCGCCGCACGCCGACGCGATCGCGGCGCGGTCGCGTGCCGCCGGCAGCGGCCACCACCACGACCGGGCCGACCCGGATCCGTCGACCGAGATCCCCGGCACCACCCGGCCGGTGGCCGCGAGCTCGCCCGCGAGCCTCTCGATGCGACGGTCGAGATCGGTCTCGGCGGATTCGACGGCGGTGACGGCCACGCCCGAAGACTGCCACGCCCGAAGGCTGTCCGACCCGAGGACTGGCACGGTCGAAGACGGGCACGCTCCGACCGCGGTGACCGAGACCGAGGTCTCGCTAGCCTCGTGAGCGGACGATCAATGAGCCGATGTCCTGGAACACGCGGTCGTCGGTTGGCGTGCTGCGTTGATCAGTGAGGACACCACCATGGTGTCGATCGCGACGGCACGGGTCGTACCGTTGGTCACCGATCGAAGAGAGCTCGTTCGAAGGCCGTCCACTCCTGATCGGTGAGGCCTTCGATCTCCAGGTCCTCGGCGCTCGGCACCGGGAGCGCTCGCTCGAGCGCCTCGTCCGGAGGCAACACCGTGAGGCCCGCAGGCTCATCGGGGTGAGAGGCGATGGACATGCTGACGAGCGTACAGGGCGCACGTTCCGGTTGGGCCGTCGTGTTGTCGATCGCCTGGCCAGCAAGTCGGTCATCCGCTTCGCAATCCACTGGGCGTGACGGTGGCTCCCTCGACCGACCAGTTGGACGGAGAACCCCGACAGGACGGGCGGTTCGCCACCCGACCGCATCGGCCGGACAGCACACGCCGTCGGAATCAGGCGCGGTGGTCCCGGGTCCGCGCGTCGAGGAGGCGTTCCGCCACGCGTGGCTCAGCTCGATCTGCGACCACGAGCTGATCGGCGAACCCGAGCTCGTGGGTCTGAAGGCCGAGTTCCACGACGAGGTCGTCAACGAGTTCAGGCGGGCCGACGAGGCCCACGTCGACTCCGGCGCGGCCCGGGTGCGGCGCGCCGTCGCCGAGTGGATCGTCGAGACGCGAGACGAGTTCGGCGAGCAGAGCGCTCATCGCCCGGGAGGCGGCCAAGTCTCGTCGCCACATCCCGTTGCGGCGGCTGCCGGCTGGATCCGGTCCGACACCCTGCTGCGCACCGAAGACGAGCTGGTCGACGCCCTCATGGCCGACCTCGCCTTCCGCCGCCGAGGCCGCGGATCGACGAGCGGCTCCGCGCCGCCGCTCGGCAGACCCGCGTCGGATGAGTCGAGATGTACCCTGCGACTCGATGAACCCGTCGCGTCTGTCCACGAAGGCGATCCCGGCGAACGAGCGCTTGATCTTCGCGCTCGACGTGCCGGATCACGACACCGCCCTCCGTCTCGTGCGCGATCTCGGCGACTCCGTCACCTTCTACAAGCTCGGCCTGGAGCTGTTCGCGGCCGGCAACTACTTCGACCTCGCGCGAGAGCTGGTCGATCAGGGCAAGCTGGTCTTCGTCGACCTCAAGTTCTTCGACATCGCCGAGACGGTGGGTCGTGCCGTCGGCCGCCTCCACGATCACGGTGTCCACTTCGTGAGTGTGCACGGGAACGAAGAGATGATCCGTGCCGCGTGTGCGCACCGGAATGGGCTCCTCAAGGTGCTCGCGGTGACGGTGCTGACGAGCCTCGACGACAAGGACATGGAAGACCTCGGCTTCCAGGTTCCGGTTGCCGAGCTGGTGTTGTCGAGAGCGCGTCGTGCCCTGGCGGCAGGCGCCGACGGCATCATCTCGTCAGGGCTCGAGGCGTCGACCCTGCGGGCGGAACTGGGTGAGCGCTTTCTCATCGTGACGCCCGGCATCCGCCCGGTCGAGAATCGGATCGAACTCGACGGTGAGCTCCTCGACGACCAGAAGCGCATCGTCACGGTCACCGAAGCGTTCGAGAACGGCGCCGACTACGTCGTGATCGGCAGGCCGATCCGCGATGCGCCCGACCCCCACCGGCGAGCGAGCGAGATCCAGGAGACGATCGCTCGCGCCTTCTCCTGACGGAACGCTCGACCTCGCCGATCGAGCGACGCCGAAGTTCTCTTCCGATCTATCGTCGGGCATGACCACCGCCGGTCGGACCGCCTCACTCGCCAGCGCCCACACGATCCGCGGGGCAGCCGCCGAGATACTCGGCACCGAGGCGATCGCCATCCGCGAGCTGGTCGACCGCCTGACCCGGCGTGGCCTCGCGCTCGGAGCCGACCCGAACGCCCGCGCCGATCGGGTCGTGCGCGCGCTCGACGGCAACGGCGCCTTCTCGGAGCTGGTCGGGGAGCGGTGGATCTCCGTACCGGCGCTGCTCGACGGCACGTCGTGGTCGACCACGGTGCCCTCCGAGCTCGCGGCGATCGACTGCCTGCCCGGCGATCCCGATCTCGAGCTCCTCACCTGGTGGGCCCTCGACCACCCGCTCGGCTTCGTCGGCCGCCCCGGCGCGACGGTCGAGTGCATCGAGCTCGACGACGGCACCGACGGTCTGCAGGGTCCGGTCGGCTGGCTCGAGCGGTGCGCGGGTGGGCCGGCCCGGGTCGACGTGGTCGGCACGGCCCTCGCGGTCGAGCCGCTCGATCAGGTTCTGGCGCCGACCGCAGCGCAGACGGCAGTCACGCGCGCCTCGTTCGAGCGCATCGCCGACCACGACTTGCTCGGTGAGCCGTTCGGAACAAGGGAGCCGGTCGAACTGGTCACGGCCGCGGTGAGCGACCTGCTCGAGGAAGCGCTCGTGGCCGACCGGGCCGCGTTCACGCGCGATCCGATCCCACCCGTCGACGACCTGCTGCGAGCGGCCGGGCTCGCGCGCGTCGACCACATGGCGCTTCCCGCCGATGCCGACCCGCAGCAACTCCGGAGGTGGCAGCGCCGCCGCCGCCTCGCCACCCTCCATCACCTCGACGACGAAGATCTCGACGCGGTCGAGATCCTCCTCGCGATGTCGTACCGCTGGATCGCCGACGCGACCGGCCAACCCGAAGAGATGCCCGAGGAGATGCCCGACGAGAGGCCGGCGGAGAAGGAACCGCCCGACGCGGAACCGCCCGACGAGTCCGACACTGCTGTGGCCCAGCTGGTCGCGATGTGTCTCACGGATCCGGTCGTCGCCCGGGTGTTCGTCGGCGAGCACGCCGAACGCGGCACCGAACCCGCGGCACTGGCCGGGTTCGCCCGTCGCCTGCTCGACTCGGTGCCCGACGGCGACGTCGGCGAGGTCGGTCCCCGCTGGCTGCTCGCACGCGCGCTCGACCACCTGGGCGACCCTGAGGGCGCGCAGGCCCAACTCGAGCTCGCGGTCGAGTCGGGCTTCGAGCACCCGCTCGCGCTCCAGGGCCTCGCCGCGTTCGTCGCCGATCGTGGCGATGCCCCCGCCGCGCTCGCCCTCCTCGAGCGCGCCGCCGCGCTCGACGACGAACCGGACCTCGACGAAGACGAAGATGCCACCAACGAGAATCGCGACCAGCTCCTCGACGAGGTCGCGCCGTTCGCTCGTCACCGGCCGGCCCCGGCGGCCGGCCGCAACGACCCGTGCCCCTGCGGATCGGGGCGCAAGTACAAGGCGTGCCACATCGGCCGGGAGCGCCACGCGCTCGTCGACCGGGCCCCGTGGCTCTACGCCAAGGCTCGCCGCTACCTGCGTGACAACCGCCACCGGATGCTCAGCGCGGAGATCGCGGCCACGATCCACGAGTTCGCCGGGCGCGACACGGGGTTCCTGCTCGACCTGCTCGACAGCGAGCTCGTCGCCGACCTCGCGTTGTGCGAAGGTGGCGTGTTCGAAGACTTCGTGGCCGAGCGCGACGCGATCCTTCCCGACGACGAAGCCCTCCTCGCCGCCGGCTGGGCACTCACCGCGCGCAGCCTGTTCGAGGTGGAGTGGGCCCGGGGCGACGAGCTCGCGCTGGGAGACCTGCGCACCGGTGACCACATCGTGGTCACGAACACGCACGCGTCCGACGCGACCCGGCCCGGCATGCTGATGCTCGGCCGTCCGCTGCCCGTCGACGACACCTGGCGCGCCTACTCGGGTTTCATCCACCTTCCCGACTCCCTCCGCAGCGCTGCGCTCGACGCGCTCGACGCCCAGGACCCGTTCGAGGTCGCGACGCTGATCGGCCGAGCCTCGGCCCCGCCGCAGATGGCGAACACCTCGGGTGAGCCGCTCGTGTTCCATGAGCTCACCTACCGGGTCCCGGATCCCACCGCGGTCGCACCGGCGCTCACCACCGCCGGCCTCGACGACCACGAGAACGGCGAGTTCGTGCTCATCCGAGACACGAGCGGCCAGGCCGCCACGCTCATCATGCGGATGCAGCTCACCGACGACGTGCTCGAGGTGAACGTCAACTCCGACCGCCGCCTCGACGAAGCCGTCGCGCTGCTTGCGGTGCACCTTCCCGACGCGGTGCTCGAGGCCGCCGACGAGCGCGAGCTCGACGAGGTCCTCGCCGACCTACCCGACGCCGCACCCGATGACCGCGGCGTCCGGCCGGCCGACGACGATCCCGAGCTCGACGACCTCCTCGACGAGGTCGTGCGCGAACGCGAAGCTCGCTGGATCGACGAGCCCGTCCCTGCCCTCGGCGGCCGCACGCCCCGCGACGCCGTGACCGACCCGATCGGCCGCGACGAGGTGGAACGGCTGCTCCGCAGCTTCGACGACATGCCCCGGAGCCGCCACTCCTTCGACCCCGACCGTCTGCGGCTGCTGCTCGGACTTCCGTAGAGGCCGGTCCGACTGCGCTCCCCTCCGTCGTGTTGTGCACCTCGACCTGGCGAGCCATCGGTGCCGGGCCATCAACGAGTGACTCGACGCCGCGCCGTCGGCGACGGTCGTGCAGGGCATGATCGGGTGCATGGTGTCGATCGGCGACCTGGCCGACCGACCGCCGCGCGCCCTCGCCGACGGTGAGACGCTCGACATCGGCGGGCACGTCATGCGCTGGATCGACACGCCGCACGTCACGCACGCCTGGGAGGCGGGCGTGATGTTCGACGAGACGACCCGCACGCTCCTCTGCGGCGACACACGTTCGTGTGTCAAGCACGGAACAAAGACCAACTCGTCGAGGTGTTGATGGATGAGCTCGGCTGCAAACACGGCGCGGCAATCGCATCGACGAGGAACTCAATTCAGCCGCCCGTCACGTCGCGGCACCGGCTCGATCTGATCGAGGCGAGCGCCTCGAGCAGCGGGTGACCTCTGAACCTCACCGCCCAGCAGGCGGGCCGCAATGTTCAGCGGTCCGAACGTTGCCCGCCCCGACCAGGTCGCCGCCGATCTAGAGCGCGAGATGGAGCCGCAGCGCCTCGTTGAGCGAGGCGAGCAGCTGGGGGGTCAGCACACCGATGCGATCTCCCAAGCGTTCGACGGCGACCGAACGGACCTGCTCGGCCTGGGCCTTGGAGTCGACCGCCAAGCTGGTCTCGCCGGCGTCGAGCAGCACCTGGAACGGATAGACCCGCGCAACGTTCGACGTCACCGGCACCACGGTGATCACGCCGCGCCCGAGGCGCTGTGCCGCGCTGTTGGCGCCGTCGTTGCTGACGATCACCGCGGGGCG
>JBBRHS010000135.1:0-7371 GCA_038222385.1 Acidimicrobiia bacterium | reverse complement strand
GCGGGAGCCGGTGCGGGTGGGTCGTCGGCCGAGACGTAGGCAGTGTCGGCGGCCCCGGTCGTCCCGATCGGGCGGACCACCCCGTTGCCGGTGGGATCGGCGAGCACGAAGTCGGCAACCGGCGCGGTCGCGGGCACCACCGTAGTGACGGACTCGGGTCGGAAACCGTCCCAGATGGCACCCTCGAAGATCGCGTCGTCGGTGGCTGCCGGGGTCAGCGGGTTTCCGCTCGAGCACTGCACGACCGGCAGGCCACGGTCGTCGACGAGGACCGCGGTCCCCGCCTGGAGCACGCTCGGGACGTTCGTCACGGCACCGTTCGTGAAGCCGTGGTTCGTGAGCGCGGTGTCGGCGCGCAGCACGATCGACGTGAGTCGGGCGACGTACGCGGCGAGATCGGTCGAGCGGATGCCGAGCACACCCGCCCACGCCTCCGCCTGTGCGGGATCAGTGGCGAGGTACCCCGGCAGCGCAGCCGGATCGCAGACCGCCGCGGAGCCACCGCCGCCGTAGAGGCCGGGGGTGGTGGCCGGATAGGCACCCGTCACGTGGGCCGGGGGGTCCACCCCGACCTGGTCGGTCCCGACACTCGGCGTGAAGGCGTCGGGGGTCGGGGTGGCGACCGCCGAGGCCCGGAACGTCGTCGATCCGGCATCGGTGCCACAGCCGGCGAGCACGAACAAGGCGGCCACGAGCGCAGCTACGAGCGCAGTCGAGCGCCCCGGCGCCACACGGGGCGAGCGTGGCGCGACGAATTCAGCGGCCGACGACTCCATCAATGGATCAACGGCGCGACAACGGCACCCCTGAAGGGCACAATCCGTCCCGAGGTGATCGGCTCCGGGACGACGGCGACTCGTCGCGGCCGAGGAACATTTCTTCACGATAGGCTGACACGAGCGTCAGCAACTGAGGGGGATATGCCATGCAGGCCGAAGATCTGGTCCTCGTGAGTGTCGACGATCATGTGGTGGAGCCGCCCACGCTGTTCGACAACCACCTCCCCGCGAAGTGGAAGGACGCCGCTCCGAAGAGCGTGCATCGCGACGGCATCGACGTGTGGGAATTCGAGGGGAACGTGATCCCCAACATCGGGCTGAACGCCGTGGCCGGTCGGCCGCCCGAGGAGTACAACATCGAGCCCACGAGCTACGAGATGATCCGCGCCGGGTGCTACGACATCGACGAGCGCGTGAAGGACATGAACCGCAACGGCGTGCTCGGCTCCATGTGCTTCCCGAGCTTCGTGCAGTTCTGCGGGCAGCTGTTCTCGAAGTCGAAGGATCTCGACACGTCGATCCACCTGCTGCGCGCGTACAACGACTGGCACATCGACGAGTGGTGCGGCACCCACCCGGGCCGGTTCATCCCGTTGAGCATCCCGCCGATCTGGGATCCGCAGCTCATGGCCGATGAAGTACGCCGCGTGGCGAAGAAGGGCTGTCACGCGGTCACGTTCTCGGAGAACCCGCACAAGTTGGGTTGGCCTCACATCTTCGGTGACCACTGGGACCCGTTCTTCGCCGCGTGTGAGGAAGAGGGGACGGTCATCTGCCTCCACATCGGGTCGAGCTCCACCCAGATCGAGACCGCGCCCGGCGCTCCGCTCGACGTGATGATCACGCTCACGCCGTTGAGCCTCATGCACGCGGCGAGCGATCTGCTGTGGTCGCCGGTGCTGCGGAAGTTCCCGAACCTGCAGTTCGCGTTGTCGGAGGGCGGCACGGGTTGGATCCCGTACTGGCTGGAGCGGATCGACTACGTGTACCAGCAGCACCGCTTCTGGACCCATCAGGACTTCGGTGACCAGCTGCCGAGCCAGGTGGCGCGGGATCACTTCACCTACTGCTTCATCTCCGACCGCACCGGGATCGTCGAGCGACACGAGATCGGCATCGACTCCATCACGTGGGAGTGCGACTACCCGCACTCCGACTCGTCGTGGCCGAACTCGCCGGAGTCGGTCGCGAAGCAGTTCGACGGCGTCCCCGACGACGAGGTCGACAAGATGACCCACGAGAACGCCATGCGCGTGTTCCAGTTCGATCCGTTCGTGCACCGCACCCGGGAACAGAGCACCGCCGGCGCCCTGCGCGCCGAGGTCGCCGACTGATCCACCCGCACGCGCGGTGCTCGGCTGCACTAGGCCGAGCGTTTCACCAACCGCAACTTCGGGACGAGCCCCTCCCGCTGCAACAGCCGGAGGTCGCGTTCCTCGTCGGCGTCGAACACCACGGCTTCGCCGCGGTCCCGTCCGACCAGGAACGTGACCATGCAGTCGTCGCACGCACTGGTGCCGTTCATCACGCATTCTTCGCAGTCGATGACCATGCCCTCATCCTCGCGACAGGGTGGGACAGCTTCCCTGGGTCCCGCCCGGTTCAGCGACCCAGGGCGGCGAGGAACGCGTCGGAACCCACGGCCCGGGCGCCCTGCTGCTCCGACTGCACCCGGACCCACTGGTCCGACGACACGGCCAGTACCGGGGTGGGCAACGGGAGCGCGGCGATCTCGCGCACCACGACGGGATCAGCCTTCTCCCCCGGCGGTGAGAACACCACCCGGACGCCGGGTCGCCGCGGCGGGGCGACCCGACCGACGTCGGCACCGTCGAACACCACGGTCACTGCCGCCCGGGTGCGCAACGCCATCTCGGCGACTGCGCTCACGAGACGATCCCGTTGCTCGGCGACCGTGAGCTCCGGCCACGCCGTCATCGACACGTTGTAGCCGTCGATCACGACCGCAACCCCGGGTCGGCGCAGCATCGCGTCGATCGCCGAGGGCGTGTCGGCCACGAGCCCCGGCGGGGGCACCAGCTCCGACCGTCGGGTCGGCTGCGGCTTCGCCATCGGCTCCCCCTTGCCCGGCTCCCCCTTCACCGGCTTCGCACCCTTGGGCCGGCCCGGCAACGCCCCCTTCCCGCGGGCATGGGCGACGACTCCACCCAGTCCGTCGGCGAGACGACGGGCGAGAGACGCCGCGTCGGCGAGCGCCTGGAGGTCTTCCTGGCGAAGGCCCGACCCGGGGGCGGTGGCGCCGCGGAGCTCGTCACGCGCGTCGTCGAGCTGGGTGCGGGTGACCCGCGCCTCCTCCTGCAGGACGCTCATCCGATCCGCGGCCACCTGTTGACGACCGTGCGCGGCATCGGCCTGACGCCGCGCGACTTCGAGCGCGCGCTCGAGCTCCTCCACCCGACGGGTGGCCTCGCCGACCCGGCGCTCGGAGTCGACCTCGCGGGCCCGCCGCGAACGGCGCTCCTCGCGGAGCTCCTGCTCGATGCGGCGCGCGGTCTCCTCGAACTCGCCGCGTGACTGGTCGGCCCGGCGGCGCGCTTCCTCGAGCTCCACGATCCGCACGTGGAGCGCGCGCTGATCGGCGTTCTCGTCTTCGTCGTGACGGGTCTGCGCGTACGCGCCGCACGCGACGCCCAGACCGAACTCCCAGCCGGGCGGACGCTGCGCGTAGAGCAACGACGCGAGGAGGGGGAGGTCGCCGCGCTCGGTGGCATCGACGACGAGCTCGACGCAGGCGTCGGGTCGCCAGCTCTCGGCCGCGACCTGCACCTCGGGCCGGGCGAGGAAGAGCTCGACGGACCGTTCGCGGAACCCAGGATCGATGTCGAGGGATCGGCGCAGCTGTTGGCGCGCCGGGCCGCGTGCGAGACCCCGACGGTCGAACCCGGTGATCGCCCGGAGCACCACGGGGACCTCGTCGGGAGCGAGCCCGCGCAGCACGTCGCCGGCGCTGTCGAGGAGCGGATGGAGCAGCGCGTCGGGAACGACGGCGTCTTCGGGCGGCGGTTCGGTTGCCCGGTGGGCCTCGGGGGCGCTCACTCGCCTGCCGCCTGGAGGTCGCCCCCTTCGACGGTCGCGGCCTCCTCCAGCTGCTCGATCACCGGCCCGGTCGCACCGCACCAGCGGCACGACACCGACTCGATCTGCTCCTCGAGCAGCTCGGTGTCGTCGACGGCCAGCTCCCCACCCAGGCTGAAGTGGTGGAACTCCCGGGTCCGACGGGTCGCGACCACGTCGAATCGGGTGAGATTGCCGCAACCAGTGCAGCGAAAGCGGGTCGGCACGGTCCCGAGTCTACGGCCCGGGACCTGTTCCACCCGGAGCCGAACACCTGTTCGCTACGCTGATCGGCGATGGTCCTCGCACCCCCGGCGCTGCTCGAGTCACGAACCTTCGACGACCTCGGATCGTCGCTCTTCGACGTGACGTTCGTGGTGGTCGACCTCGAGACCACCGGCGGCTCACCGACTGCGTGCGCCATCACCGAGATCGGGGCGGTGAAGTATCGCGGGGGCGAGTGCCTCGGCTCGTTCCAGACGCTCGTGAACCCGGGCGTTTCGATCCCGCCGTTCATCACCGTGCTCACGGGCATCACCGACGCGATGTTGCTCCCCGCGCCGCGCATCGCCGAGATCCTCCCCGCGCTCCTCGAGTTCGTCGGTGGCGCGGTGCTCGTCGGGCACAACCTGCGCTTCGACACCTCGTTCCTCGACGCCGCGCTCGTTCGTCACGGCTACCCGCCGCTCGTCAACCGTAGGGTCGACACGCTCGGCCTCGCCCGACGCCTCCTGCGCGACGACGTCGTGAACCACAAGCTCGGCACGCTCGCGCATCACTTCGACACGCTGGCCGAGCCGAGCCACCGCGCCCTCGACGACGCCTCGGCCACCGCCGAGGTCCTCCACGGACTCATCGAGGATGCGGCGGGCTTCGCGGTATCGGGACTCGACGACCTGCTCGCGGTCCCGAAGATCCGAGACCATCCGTTGTCGGCGAAGCTCGCGCTCACCGCGTCGCTCCCGCGTTCGCCGGGTGTCTTCTGGTTTCGCGACCGTTTCGGGGCGGTCCTCCACGTCGGTCGAGCCGACAACCTGCGGACTCGGGTGCGCTCGTACTTCGCCGGTCGCCGACGCGGCGCCGTTCTGCAACTGCTCCGCGAGCTGCACACGATCGAGCACGTCGTCTGCCGACACGAGTTGGAGGCATCGGTGCGCGAGTTGCGGCTGATCCGTCGTCACCGGCCGCACTACAACCCGAACCCACCCCGACGGGTCTACGTGAAGCTCACCCGCGAGCAGTTCCCCCGGGTCGCGGTCGTCCGGGCCCGACCCGCCGAGGGCTCGGTGTGCCTCGGCCCGCTGCCCTCCCCGGTGTGGGCGCAGCGGGTCAAGGCCGCGATCGAGGACGCGTTCCCCGTGCGCCGGTGCACGAGCCGCCTCGGGACGGCGGCACTGCGGTGCTGTCCGTGCGGAGGGTCGGTCGACGCCGAGACCTACGGACTTGTCGTGCAGCAGGTGGCCGCGGCGTTCTCCGGCGCCGGGCCGCCGGTGTCGGACGCGGTCACTGCCGCGGTCGAACGCCGAGACCGCCTCGATGCCATCCGACGCGCCGGGCGGCTGCGGATCGAGACCGACGGGACGACCCTCGACGTCGACGGTGGTCTCCTCGTCCTCTCCGACACCGACGCGCTCACCGATCCTGCGGCCGACTCCGACGCCGAGGAGGCGCTCATGGTCGGGCGTTGGTTGGAACGGTCTGGTCAGACCGTCGGTTCGCGCGGCCGGATGCGCGCGCGCTGACCCGGGGGCAGCGGTGCCCGCGGCGGCGCCGGATCCGGTCGTTCGCCGCGCTCGACCTCGGGAACGCGGGTCGCGATCGCGGGCCGGGGCGAACGAGGCTCCCCGGTGGTCCCGCTGCTCCCGCCTCCGGCCCGACGGGCGAGGTAGATGCGGGCGCCTTCGATGAACGCGGTCGCGAGGCAGGCGCTCATGAACGCCCACACGGGGATCAGGAGGAACAGCCGGATGTAGTTGGTCGGCGTGGAGCTGCGGAACATGTCGACGAGCTGGGACCGCGAGATGAACCCGAACGCCGAGGCCACGAACCAGGTCAGCAGCAGCCCGAGGCCCACGGCGACGACCCACGCGCCGATGCGCACCGGGAGTCCGAGCTTGGCCGCGCCCGCGCGCCGGCGACTGCGATCGCGGCGGGGCGACGCCGTTGCCGCGCCGACCGCGGCACCGGCCGACGCACCGTTCGACGCCGCAGCCGCCGACTTCGGCTTGGCGGCCCGGGGGGCCGGCTTCGACGAGGCCACCTTCGGAACGGGTCCCGACGCACCGCGCACCGCGGGCGTGGAGCCCGACGGCCGCACCAGCTCGGTGGGTGTCCGCAGGGTCCGGCCGCACCCGGCGCACGCGAAGGTGGGCGTCCCCGCGAGCGTGTCGAGCGGATGCGCCTGCCCACACGCGGGGCACTGCACCACACGGGCCATCAGACGGCCTCGTCGTCGCGTGCCGAGCCCGAGGTCTTGATCAAGGCGTCAAGTGCTCCGGCGGCTGCGCCCGAGTCGATCACCTCGAATGCCCGTGCGACGCCGGCCGGGAACCCGTCGACCACGCCGGCGACGATCAGGGCGCCGGCGGCGTTGAGCGCGACGATGTCTCGCGCCGCGCCCGGCTCACCGTCGAGGACCCGCCGCACCACGGTGGCATTCGTGTCGGCGTCGCCACCGACCAGGTCGGCGGGTGCCGCGTAGGCGAGGCCGACCTCGCGAGGATCGACGACGCAACGATGGACCTCGCCGTCGCGCAGCTCCCGCACGGTCGACGCGGTCGTGGTCGTGAGCTCGTCGAGTCCGTCGTGGCCGAAGAAGACCAGCGCCCGTTCCACGCCGAGCTCGGCCAGCGTGTCGATCACCCGTTCGGCCATCTCGGGATCGGAGACGCCCACCGTGCGGCGGGGCGCGCCGGCGGGGTTGGCGAGCGGGCCGAGGAAGTTGAACGTGGTGGGAACACCGAGCTGGCCGCGGGCCGGGCCCGCGAACCGCATGGCCGGGTGAAAGCGCGGCGCGAAGCAGAAGCCGATCCCGGCTTCCTCGATGCAGCGGGCGACGCCGGCCGGACCGAGGTCGATGACCACTCCGAGGGCTTCGAGCACATCGGCCGATCCGCACTTCGACGATGCGGCGCGGTTGCCGTGCTTCGCGACCCGCACCCCCGCGCCGGCCGCGACCAGCGCCGCGGCGGTCGACACGTTGATGGTGCCCGAGCGGTCGCCACCGGTGCCACAGGTGTCGACCAACGGCGAACCGCCCGGCTCCACGTCGACCGATTCGCCGAACCGCAGCATCGTGCGCACGAGCGTGGCGAGCTCCGCACTGGTCTCGCCCTTGGCCCGCAACGCCACCGCGAATCCGGCGATCTGCGCGTCGGTGGCCTCGCCCTGCAGGATCGTGGTCATGGCCTGCTCGATCACCGCGACGTCGAGATCGTCACCTCGGATCAGCGGACCCACGACGTCGGACCAGGAGAGATCGGCCATGATCGAGCCAGCCTACCGGCGCCGACCCTCC
>JBBRHS010000134.1:0-7379 GCA_038222385.1 Acidimicrobiia bacterium | reverse complement strand
GCTGGTCACCTGGCTCGTCGGATTGAGGATCGGCCGGTTCGACGTCGTCGATTCCGCGTGGGGGCTCGGCTTCGTGCTCGTCGCCGTCGTGAGCTACGGCTGGTCGGCCGGCGGCGGGAACGACGCGCGGCGCCTGCTCGTCGTCGGGCTGACTGCAGTGTGGGGCGTCCGTCTCGCAGTGCACATCGCGCTGCGCTCGCGCGGCAAGGGAGAGGACCCGCGGTACGCGGCGATGTTCGCGAAGTCGAAGTACTCGCCGGCCGTCCACGCGCTCGTGTTCGTGTATCTGACCCAGGCCGCGGTGCTCTGGTTCATCTCGTTCCCGGTGCAGGTGGCGATGTACGAACCCACCGCGGTGAACTGGCTCGCCGGACTCGGGATCGCGGTGTGGGCGCTCGGGTTCTGCTTCGAGGCCCTCGGCGACCGGCAACTGCAGCGCTTCCGCGACGACCCCGCGAGCGCGGGGCAGGTGATGGACCGGGGCCTGTGGCGCTACACCCGCCATCCGAACTACTTCGGCGACGCGTGCGTCTGGTGGGGTCTCTACCTGATCGCGGCCCAGACCGTGCCGGGGGCGTTGACCATCCTGTCCCCCGCCGCGATGACGTTTACGCTGGCCCGCGGCACGGGGAAGCCGCTCCTGGAACGCAGCATGGCGAAGCGGCGACCGGGCTACACCGAGTACGTCGAACGGACCAGCGGGTTCATCCCCTGGCCGCCGAAGGAGCCGGGGCAGCGGATTCGACCATCAGAATGACGCGAGACTGCGGCGATGAGTCCGCCGCTCGACCTCGAGTTCCTGCTCTCTGCTCCCGACGCCCGTGATCTCCCGCCCTCGGTCGCGGAGGTCGCGATCATCGGGCGGTCGAACGTGGGGAAGTCGTCGTTGCTCAACGCGCTCGCGCGCCGCAAGCACGTCGCCCACACGTCGAAGACGCCGGGCCGCACCCAGTTGCTGAACTGTTTCACCGTCGGTCCGAAGGCCGAGACCACGCTCGTCGACTGCCCCGGCTACGGGTACGCCGCGGTCTCGAAGGCGACCCGGGGCTCCTGGCAACGGATGATCGAGCGGTACCTGCTCGAACGCGAACCGCTCACCATGGCGATGCTGCTCGTCGACGGTGAGATCGGCCCGACGAAGCTGGACCTCGAGGTGCTCGACTGGCTCCGCACCAACGCGGTGCCGCACTCTGTCGTCGCGACCAAGCACGACAAGGTCAAGTCGTCGAAGCGCACCCGCCGCGAACGCGACCTCGCCACGCTGTGCATGCTCGAGCCGTCCGACGTCCTCTGGGTCAGCGCGGCCAAGAACACCGGCATCGACCGCCTCCGCGACGTCGTCCGCCTCTGGCTCTCCCTCCGCTGACCCTCGCCCGGTCGGGTGGTCGGTAGAGTCCGGCCGTGGCCGGGAATGCACGAGGCGACGAAACCTACGACGTCGAGATCCGTTGGACCACCCACGGAGTCGCGCACATCCGCGCGGCCGACTGGGCAAGCCTGGGATTCGGGCAGGGCTACGGCTGTGCGCGCGACAACCTCGCGACGATCGCCGACCAGGTCGTGAAGGTCCGCAGCGAACGCGCCCGCTTCCACGGCGCCGGATCCGAGGGCGCGCACCTCGCGACCGACTTCGGCTACCGCGCGCTCGGTGTCGTCGACCGCGCGCCGGCGTTGCAGGCGGCGCAACCCGCCAACGTCGGCGCGATGGTGACCGGCTACGTGGCCGGCTACAACGCGTGGGTCGAGGAGTCGCGCGCCGCGGGATCGCTCCCCGCGTGGTGCCACGAGGCCGAGTGGATCCGACCGATCACCGAGCTCGACCTCTACGCGTACCTCGGCGACGTCGCCCTCATGGCGAGCGGACGGAACCTCGCCCCGCTCATCGGCCGCGCCGAGGCACCCGGACCCGACGGTCCCGTCCCCGCGTCCCCGGTCACGGCACTCGGATCGGCGGCAGCGAGCAACGGCTGGGTCATGGGACGGGACGCCACCGCGTCGGGCCACGGGATGGTTCTCGCCAACCCCCACTTCCCCTGGTACGGCGAAGCGCGCTTCTGGGAATGCCACCTCGTGATCCCGGGCGAGCTCGACGTGTACGGCGTCTCGCTCCTCGGCACCCCGGGAGTGCAGATGGGGTTCAACGCCGGCGTCGGCTGGGCGCACACGTTCTCGTGCGGGCACCGCTTCACCCTCTATCAGCTCGAGCTCGCGCCGGGAGCCCCGACGCGGTACCGCTACGGCGACGAGATCCGAGACCTCACGCCCACCCTGCACACCGTGGCCATGCTCGAGGGTGAAGCGATCCACGACGTCGAGCGCACCCTCTGGACCAGTCACCACGGACCGATGGTGAACCTGCCGCTCCTCGGTTGGGGGCTCGAGACCGGCTACGCGTACCGCGACGCGAACACGGAGAACACCGCGGTGCTCGAGCAGTTCCTCCGGATGAACCAGGCCCGGGATCTCGACGAGTTCCAGGCCGTATTCGCCGACGTGAAGAGCCTGCCCTGGGTCAACACGCTGGCCACCGACCGCAGTGGGAGGGTCTGGTACATCGATGCCTCGGCGACTCCACGCATCTCCAGCGGAGCCCAGCAACGGTTCGCGGCCCGGGTGAACGACGACCTCGTCGCCGCGCTGCTGTACGAGGCTCGGGTGGCCGTGCTCGACGGCTCCGACCCGGACGACGAGTGGCTCGACGCACCCGGCGCCCGAAGCCCCGGCCTCGAGCCGCCCGGTGCCCTCCCACAACTCGAGCGGACCGACTTCTTCGTGAACGCGAACGACTCCCATTGGCTCCCGAACCCCGCCGAGCCGCTCGAGGGCCACTCGGTCCTCCATGGCTTCGAACGGGTCGCGATCCGCCCTCGTGGCCGGAGCAACCTCGCCCTCGCGAGCGCGCTCGCCGCGCGCGGCTCGGTCACGCTCGACGACCTGGTCGAGACGGTGTTCGCGAACCGCAGCTTCACCGCCGACCTGCTGCTCGACGAGGTGGTGGCCCGATGCCGGGCCGCCGGCCGGATCGTCGTGGAGGGTCACGACGCCGACCTCGAACGGGCGGCCGACGTCCTGGAGACCTGGGACCGCACCGTCGACCTCGGAGCGGTGGGGGCGACGCTGTGGCGCGAGACGATGTCGAGCTTCCCGCCGGCCGCGTGGCGGGAGCGGGGGCCCTTGTTCGCGGAGCCGTTCGACCCCCACGATCCCGTGGCGACGCCGCGCGGACTCGCGCCCCCTCCACCCGCGGGTGAGGATCCGGTCGCCCACGCGGTCGGGCACGCGATGCGGGTGCTCGCCGCGGCCGGTGTCGCGGTCGACGCCCCGCTCGGCGACGTGCAGTGGGCCGTCCGCGGTACGGAGCGGATCCCGATCCACGGCGGCGGCGAAGCCGAAGGGGTGATGAACGTCTTGGGGCCGACCGGAGCGCTGTCGTCCGCCTCCCTGGAGCCGCCTCCCCCGCCACTCACGACGATCCCAGGCCGGACGGAACGCAGTGGCATCGGAGTCGGCGGCTACCAGGTGACCTACGGCGCCAGCTTCCTCATGGCCGTCGAGCTGACGGCCCACGGCCCTCGAGGCGTCGGCCTGATGGCCTACGGCCAGAGCGGCGATCCCTCCTCACCGCATCATCGCGACGGGACCGAGGCCTACGCAGCGAAGCGCGTGCGGCCGTTGCTCTTCACCGATGCCGATATCGACACCGACCCGACGCTCGAACGACGGGAGCTCAGCGCGCCGCGGCCCGCAGCTGGTTGAGTGCTGCGAGGTCACCGGGACCGCCACGTCGCTCGAGCAGGTCGGCCACGGCCGCGCGGTGGGCCGGGTCGACGTTTGCGCCGTACTTGTACTTCGCCCGGACCTCGTGGATCGCAAGCCGGATCCCACGGATCGCGCGGAGCTTCGCGCCGTGCTCGATCGGATCGACGTACGTGCCGTCGGGATCGATGGCAGCGGTCTGGAGCGCGAGGGTGGCCGCGATCTCGTCGGGATCCACCTCGACCACGCAGTCGCCGGTGACCTGAACGGCCGCGTAGTACGTGGTGGGGATGCCGCGGGCAGGGTCCTCGTCGCCGATCGCCTTCCAGGCCCCCGGGATGAACGCCCAGTCGCCCGCGACGCTGAGCAACGCCCGCGGGTTCTCGGCGAGCGCGGCGAGGAGCGGGTTCGTCGCGACGAGGTGGAAGACGATCTCGTCGTCGGTCACGACGAACTGCGTCGGGACCACGACCGGGACGTCGCGACCTCGGCCGCCGGCGGCGACGTGCCCGAAACCCTGCGCGACGAGGAACGCGCGCCACCGGTCGGGGTCGTCGTCGCGGTCGTGGTCGCGGATGAGCACGGACCCAGGCCGGTTCAGACTCCCGCGGGGACCGGCGCGCCCCGCGGTGCGACGAGGGGCCAGGGGCGCTCGCGTTCGACGGCGAGGGCGACGTCGAAGAGGAGCTCGTCGGCGTGGTGACGGGTGAGGACCTGCATCCCGACGGGGAGGCCGTCGACGGTACCGGCCGGGATCGAGACCGCCGGGTTGCCGTAGATGTTCGAGATGATCGTGAGCCCACCCATGTTCACCAGGTCCGGGAACATCTGACCGACGCGGTCGAGCAACACGCTCGGGAGCTTCGGGGCGACGACGCTCGCGAGGCGGGTGCCGAACAGGAGGCTCCGGAACGCGTAGGTCGCGGCCGCGTTCGACTTGGCCCAGTCGAGGAAGCTCGCGGTCTCGCTGCTCGTGGCCGCCTCGGCCTTGAAGGCGGGGCCGGGGTTCGTGGCCGAGATCACGAAGTCGACCTCGCGGAACGCGGCGGCCATCGCCTCGTTGGCCTGCACCCGCAGCGCCTCGGCCACCGCGGCGGTGCGCAGGTTGTACAGCGACTGCGACATGAACAGTCCGGCCGCGACCTCCGACGTCATCTCCGACGCGCAGCCGGGCCAGTGGTCGCCGAGATCCGCGAGCAGCGTGGCCAGGTTGCCCATCATCCACGGCGCCGCCAGGTTGGGAACCGACAGTTCGATGTCGACCTGCACCATGCCCGTCGACGCGATGAGCGCCGCCGCCTCGGCGCGGAGCTGCTCCTCGACGCCGGGCTCGAGGGTGACGCCGCTCAGGGTCGGGATGATCGCCACCCGCTTCCCGGCGAGATCGTGGGTACCCAGGCCGGCTTCGAAATCCGGGTGCTTCGGCAGGCTCGACGGGTCGGCCGGGTCGTAGCCGCTGCACACGTCGTAGTAGCGGGCCGCGTCGCGCACCGAGCGGGCCAGGTTGCCGAGCACCACCGTGTTCGGACGCATGAACGCGTTCGGACTCCGCGGGATGCGGCCGAACGTGCCCTTCATCCCGAGCAGACCGGTGTACCCGGCCGGGATGCGGATCGATCCACCACCGTCGCCCCCGGTGGCCAGACTCACGAGACCCCCGGCGACCGCGGCCGCCGAACCGCTCGACGAACCGCCGACGGTGCGACCGTGACGCCACGGGTTGTGGGTGACACCGTTCAGCTTGGTGACACTCACGTTGAGCCCGCCGAACTCGCTCGCGGTCGTCTGGCCGACGGGCACCGCGCCGCCCCGGTCGATCAGACGCGTCACGTTGGTCGTGGTGTACGTCGCGATGCGGTCCCGGAAGACGAGCGAGGCCTCGGTCTGGGGCCAACCGGCCACGGCCTCCAGCTCCTTGATCCCCGTGGGAACGCCACCGAACGGCTTCGAGAGGTCGGCATTCGCGGCGGCGGCCCGGGCCCGGTCGGCATCGACGAGCGAGAAGCAGTTGAGATCACTCGCTCCGATCGCGGCGATCGTGGCGTCGAGCTCCTCGACCGGTGAGCGGTCACCGGCCCGGAACGCGTCGACGAGGGAGCAGGCGTCACCCGACCAGGGGGCATCAGTCATGGCCTGATCATGCCACCTCGCCCCCGCGCCCACCCCGGCTACGGTCCCGGCGCATGGTGACGACCTGGTCGCCCCGCCCCCGGCCCGAGTGGGTCGAGGCGCTGAACGCCACCGGCGACCACGTCGGGTCGGCCGACGCCGTCGTGGCCCTCGACGTCGACGAGCTGCTCGACCAGGCCCGCATGCTGACCGATCTCGACGACTTCGGCGGCGACGCGTTCCTGGAACCGTTCCGGCTCCTGGTCGACAGCATGGCGCGCGACGGCGACCTCCACGTCGTCGGTCGGATCCTCACCCGCACCGACATCCTGCGCGTGTTGGTCAACCGACTCCAGATCACCGACGAGCTCGCCCGCAACCCGGAGATCCTCGACCGCACCGTCGACGCGCCGATCTTCGTCACCGGGACCGGCCGCTCGGGGACGTCGCTGCTCCACGACCTGTTGGGTCGCGACCCGTCGCACCGGGCTCCGCTCACGTGGGAGATGCGATACCCGATCGGCCGAGCGCCGGGACCGACCGCCGTCGACGCCCGGCGCGCCGCGGCCGACCGCGACGTGACGCTGTGGAACCTCGTGACGCCCGAGTACGCATCGATGCACACCAACGGTGGCGACCAACCGAACGAGTGCACGTTCATGGTGATGCACGAGTTCCTCGGCAGCTACTGGATGGGAGCCCACAACGCGCCCGACTACGCGCGGTGGTCGTACCGGGCCGATCCGGCTCCCGCGTTCCGCTTCCATCGGCGCTTCCTGCAACTCCTCACCGATCCGTCGTCGCCGCGCCGTTGGGTCCTCAAGGATCCGTGGCACCTCTCCACCCTCCCGGCCCTCTTCGCCGAGTATCCCGACGCGCGGGTGGTGATCACGCACCGAGACCCGCTCGAGGTGCTGCCCTCGTTGGCGAACCTGATGTCGTGCCTGCGGTGGCAACGTTCGGGCTCCGTCGACCGGGAGCAGGTCGTGCAGATGACCACAGTCGGTACCGCACTCCAGCTCGACGCGATGACGAAGCTCCGCGACGAAGGCCTCGTGCCGACGGATCGCATCGTCGACGTGCGCTACCGGGACCTCGTGGCCGATCCGGTCCCGACGCTCGCGGCCACCTACCGACAGCTCGACGTCGAGCTGAGCCCGGAGGCGCGGGATCGAATGGTCGCCGCGGTCGCGGCACCGCGCACCGAACCGGCACCGCACGACTACGCATTCGACGACCTCGGCGTCGATCGTGACGAGGTGGAGGAGCGCTTCGCCGGATACCGGTCCCGCTACGGCGTGTAGACGAGCGAGCGAGCGGCCGTCAGGCGTAGCGCCGGTGCGCCGCGATCCGTCGGCGGGCGAGGGCGGCCCGACGGGTGGCGGCGTCGACGACCGGATGGGTGTCGGGGAGCAGGTCGCGCACACGGTCGAGCGTTACGACTTCCCCCGTCGGAACCGGTCGCGTGCGCGTCCCCACGTAGCGGTAGACGAGGAGGCCCTCGGGTCGCCCCT
>JBBRHS010000133.1:0-7403 GCA_038222385.1 Acidimicrobiia bacterium | reverse complement strand
GGAGTCCGATGAGCCCGTGTTCCGCCGCGTGGACGGTACCGAGCAGCTGCGACGGGGTCACGCCCGCGTCCTCGAGGGTCGCGGCCGGCACCGTGTACCAACACGCGCGCGTCGACAGCGTGCGCGGCGGCAGGTCGAGGGGCACGACCTCGAGCACCTCGTTGTTCGCGATCCGCTTCCGCTGGTATGCGACGACGCGGTGGGTGACCTCGACCGCGCCGAGGTGCCCGATCCCCGCACCGAGCGGCACCGATCGGTCCTCGCCGACGATCGAGATGTCGATCTCGGTGCGGGCCTGGGTGTACTCGTCGGAGTCGTCGGCTTCCACGAGCACGGCCTCGTGCGCGTCGAGGTCGAGCGACTCCACCCGCCACTGCTGCCCGCGGTGGAGGTAGATCGCGCCGGCGTGCGCGACCTGGAACACGCGCGAGTCGTCGGCGGTGCCGATGAGCGTGCCGTCGCGGGCGACGAGCCGGTACTCGATCGACGACCCGGTGCGGAGACCGACGTCGGGTGCCGGGGCGTCGCGACCGGCCCAGTACATACGACCGTCGCGCGCCTTGAGCCGGTCGTCGAGGGTGAGTTGGAGCACGGCGTCGTCGAGGCCCGCTCCGAACCAGCGTTCGTCGTCGAGTTGCAAGGGCAGCTCGTGCGCCGCGCACGCGACCTGGGGAACGAGCACGAACGGGTTCTGTGGGTTCACCACCGCGGCTTCGGGTCGGCGACTGAAGAGCTCCTCGGGGTGCGCGGCGTACCACTGGTCGAGCTGGTCGTCGCCCGCGACCAGCACCGCCGACGCGCGGCGGGTGCCGCGCCCGGCCCGGCCGACCTGTTGCCACAGGGAGGCGAGCGTTCCCGGGAACCCGTTGAGCACGACGGAGTCGAGCGCGCCCACGTCGATGCCCAGCTCGAGCGCGTTCGTGGCCGCGACCCCGAGCAGGGTCCCGTCGGACAACGCTCGTTCGAGCTCGCGACGCTCGCGGGGGAGGTAGCCCGCCCGGTAGGAGGCGACCCGTGCGGCGGCGGCCGGCGAGGTGCGGGCGAGCATCTCGCGGGCATACTGCGCCACGAGCTCGGCTCCGCGTCGCGACCGGGTGAACGCGAGGGTCGGATGGCCGTCTTCGACGAACCGGGCGAGGACGCGCGCGGTCTCCACGTTGGCCGACGCCCGAGCCCCGGTGTGTTCGTCGAGCAGGGGCCGTTGCCAGATCGCGAAGCTCCGGGCGGACTGGGGCGCGCCGTCGTCGTTGACCGCGGTGACGGGGAGGCCGCACAGCTCCGACGCGAGATCGCCCGGGTTGCCGATCGTCGCGCTCGCGAAGCAGAACGACGGGGTCGATCCGTAGTGCTCGCCGAGTCGCCGCAGACGACGCAGGACGTGCGCGACATGGCTGCCGAACACCCCGCGCAGCGTGTGCAGCTCGTCGACCACGACGAAGCGCAGGCGCAGGAGGAAGTCGGACCAGCGCGCGTGCGACGGGAGGATCCCCATGTGCAGCATCTCGGGATTGGTGAGGATCACGTTGGCGTGCCTGCGGGCCCAGGCCCGGTCGTCGGGGGACGTGTCGCCGTCGTAGGTGACAGCCCGCAACCCGGGAACGAGCCACGACCGCAGCGACCGGAGTTGGTCCTGGGCCAGTGCCTTCGTCGGGAACACCAGCAGTGCGGTGTCGCGACGACCGGCGACCACCGACTCGACGATCGGCAACTGGTAGCACAGCGACTTGCCCGATGCGGTCCCAGTCGCGACGACTGCATGACCACCGGCCCGCAGGATGTCGACGGCCTGGGCCTGATGGGTCCAGAGCCCGGCGATACGGCGGGCCCGGAGTCGCTCGGCGACCTCGGGATGCAACGGAGTGGCGAGCGGGGCGGTGCGACCCATCCGGGCGGGGATCTCACGGCGGTACTGGATGCGACCGACGAGCTCCGGATCGGTCTCGAGCGCGTCGAGCGTGGTCGGCCCCGTCGACGGGCGGGTCAATGCGTCTGCAGTACCGCGTCGTCGGCGAAGTCGGCGAACAGGCTCGCGCTCTCCTCGGTGACGGCGAGCTGGGTGCCCGATCCGCTGCCGACCGGGATCAACACGTTCCGCACGTTCGCCGGGTCGATGCCGAGCGCGAGCCGCCCGAACCGGTAGAGGTCGGGGAGGCTCAAGCCCTCGACCTGGGTGTGCGCGCCGAGGGTGGCGATCGCCGACAGCGTCCCTGCGGCGCCGAGGTTGTTGCGCTGGAGTTGCGCGAGCGCGGCAACGATGAACGCACCCTGGTTGACGCTGCGGTCGAGGTCGCCCCGCGGCATGTCGTAGCGGTTTCGGTTGAAGCGCAGCGCCTCGTCGCCGGTCATGTGGTACGTCGCGCCGGCCGAGAACACTGCGCCCGATCCGGGGTCGTCCATCTCCTGCGCGACGGTGACGTCGACTCCCCCGATGCCGTCGACCAGGGCCATGAACCCGTCGAAGTCGGTCGAGATCGCGTACGGGATCGGGACGCCCACGAGCTCACTCACCGTCTCGGCCTGGAGCCCGACGCCACCGAGCGCGTGCGCGGCATTGATCTTGTCGGTGCCGTGACCGGGGATCCGTGCTCCGGTGTCGCGCGGGATGTCGAGGATGGTGGCCGAGCGGGCCGCCGGGTTCACGCCGATCAGGTGGATCGCGTCGCCGCGGGTCACTGTGTCGCCGGTGCGGCCGTCGTTGCCCACGACGAGGAAGAAGAACGGATCGGTCGGTTCGTCGGAGAAGTGCGCCTCGCCGACCTTGGTGACCGTGAACCACGTCGCCCCGCTCGCGAACGGCATGCGCCCGGTCGTGAGGAACAGCCCGATCACCAACGCGATCACGAGTACCGCGCAGAGCGGTACGCCGAGGACGGTGCCGAACAGGATGCGGCGACGGGTCACGGTCATCCCTTCGTGCTCGTCGAGGTCGAGCTACCCGCCTTCAGCGCGACGTCGACGCCCGCGCCGGCGCGACTGACGGCGAGATCGAAACCGGCCACCTTCCAGGTCCCGGCTTCGGGGGCGAACGTCAGCGAGCCGACGCGATGGATCTCGACCGGACCGTCGACCGTCTTGGTGGCGATCGTCAGGTCCAGGCCGGCGCTCGCGAGCACGAGGGCGCCACTCTGGTCTGCGAGCACCGTGATCGGCACCGGCACCGCGGTCGCGGTGATGTCGCCCGTCGCGCGGGGGAGGCCCTCGTCGACGACTACCGCCCGGTCGACACCTTCGGCGCGGGCCGCAGCCGCGGCCGTGAAGAGCGCTGCGACCTTGGCCACGCGACCGCTCCGGATCGGGTCCACCGTTGCGACCTGCACGTACTGCTTCACGGTTTCGATCAGTTGGTCGCGCACGGCGTCGTCGAGGCCGACCTGCGGTCCCGCGGTGGCGACCGTCACCGCACCAGGGGTCACCGCGATCGCCTCGTCGACCGGTGCGCTCGGTGTCGCGTCGGAGTCGTCACCGCTCCCGCCACCGCAACCGGCTGCGACGACGATCACGAGCGCGCCCAGCACCACCTTCCATCCGTGCGACCGTCCCATGAAGTGAGTCTCTCAGCCGCTGGTGAGCATGCGCCGGACTTCGTCTTCCGAATCGGGGGTGACGAGCGCGAGCACTTCGTCGCCGACCTGGAGCACGGTGTCGCCCCGGGCCATCACGACGTGGTCGTCGCGCACGATCGCGACGAACGTTGCGTCGTGCGGAACGTCGAGGTCCTTGATGGCGGTGTCGGCGACGGGTGCGTCGTCGGCCAGGGTGACCTCGACGAGGCGTACGTGGCCGCCTTCGAGTTGGAAGAGGCGCACCAGCCGCCCGACACTGACCGCTTCGTCGACGAGCGCCGTGATCAGGTGGGGAGTGGAGACCGACATGTCGACGCCCCAGGCCTCGGTGAACAGCCACTCGTTCTTGGGGTGGTTCACCCGGGCGATGACGCGGGGTACCGCGAACTCGGTCTTGGCGAGGAGCGAGACGACCAGGTTGTCCTCGTCGTCACCGGTGGCGGCGACCACGACGTCGCAGGTCTCGAGGCCGGCTTCCTTGAGCGACGCGACCTCGCACGCGTCGGCGAGCCGCACCTCGATGGCGTCGCTCAGCTTGAGTCGGGCGACCACTTCGGGGCTCTGTTCGATGAGGAGCACGCTGTGCCCGTTCTGCGTGAGCTCCTCGGCGATGTACGTTCCGACGTTCCCCGCTCCTGCGATCGCGACCCGCATCAGTGCGCCCCTTCAGAGGTGCCGGCCAGCCGGTCGCCGAGTTGCTCGAACGCTTCGGTCGAGACCACGAAGTGCAGGATGTCGCCTTCCTGGCCGACGAGCTCGGGGGTCGGGATCGTCGCGCTGCCGAGTCGGGTGACCGCGGCGAGGTTGAAGGAGCCGGGTTCGACGAGTTCGGCCAGCCGTTTCCCGGCCCACGGTGCCGGCAACTCCCGTTCCACCAATGAGACTTTCCCGCTCGCGTCGACCCAGTCCGCGGCGAGGGACGCAGGCAGCAGTCGCCGCATGACCTGGTCGGTGGTCCACGACACCGTCGCGACTGTCGGGATCCCGAGCCGCTGGTAGATCACTGCCCGGCGCGGATCGTAGATGCGGGCCACGACCCGCTCGATTCCGAAGGTCTCGCGCGCGACGCGGGCCGACATGATGTTCGAGTTGTCGCCGCTCGTGACCGCGGCGAAGGCCCCTGCTCGCTCGATGCCGGCTTCGGCGAGGGTGTCTCGGTCGAAGCCGAAGCCGTCGATCGTGACGCCCGAGAAGGTGCTGGGCAGTCGCCGGAAGGCCGACTTCCGCTTGTCGACGACGGCGACGTCGTGTCCTGCGCTCCCCAACAGGCCCGCGAGTTCGCTCCCGACCCGACCGCATCCTACGACGACGACGTGCACTGCATCTCCCGTGCCAGTGAGCAACGGTGGGTTAGCGTAGTGCCGCGGCCCGCATCGATCGGATCGCGGGGGCTACCGTGGCGGCATCCGGGCCCGACCCCTCCCGACCCCTCCGGCCCACGACGAGCGGAACGATCGAGCGATGGCTCTCCGGCAGAGGTTCGAACGACTGCGGGCACCGATCGAGGACCTCGACCGCGCCGCGTTGCAGGAGTGGACCGCCGAGACCGGGAGCACCCCGATCGTCGACGTGGTGCCGCGCCGGACTACCTGCGTCGCCGGGGAGGCGAGCTCAGTCCGCATCGTCCCGCGGGCCGGCTCCCCGTCGCTCGAGGTCACGGTCACCGACGGCACCGGGTTCGCGACGGGGGTGTTCCTGGGCCGGCGCCGGATCGCCGGCATCACGCCCGGCCGCCGGCTGCGGTTCGAGGGGGTCGCGTCCCGCAAGGGGCGGATCATCGAGATCTTCAACCCCCGCTACGACATCCTCCGTTGAGCCGACGCACATCCCCCGGTCCCGGTAGGACGGTGCTGCTCCTGGTGAGTGGCATGCTGGCGCGTTCATTCGCACGGGCCCGGGAGGTGCGTGGTTGAGCGTGATCAAGCGGCTCCTGGTCGGACGTCCACTGGCGACGACCGAACAGGAACACCAACGCATCCCCAAGCGGATCGCCCTCGCGGTGTTCTCCTCCGACGCGATCTCCTCGACCGCGTACGCCACCGAAGAGATCTTGTTCGTCACCGCGGTCGGCGCGTCGAGCCTCGCCCTCGGCCTCGACGTGCTCGTGCCGATCGCTATCGCGGTCGCGTTGCTGCTCGCGATCGTCGTCACGTCGTACCGCCAGACGATTCACGCCTACCCGAACGGTGGCGGGAGCTACGTCGTCTGCCGCGAGAACCTGGGGAAGACACCGTCGCTCGTCGCGGGAGCGTCACTGCTCGTCGACTACATCCTCACGGTCGCGGTGTCGATCTCCGCCGGTGTGGCCGCGATCGTGTCGATCCCCGCGTTCAACGGGCTGTTGAACCACCGCGTCGAGCTCGGCATCTTCCTCATCATCGTGCTCATGGTCGCGAACCTGCGGGGCGTGAAGGAGTCGGGCCGCCTCTTCGCCGCACCGACGTACATCTACATCGTCACGCTCAGCGGGCTGATCGCCTATGGGCTGGCGCGGTACTACTTCCCCGACATCTTCGGATCGATCGGCACGGTGCCCTTCGACAAGGCGGCGGCAGAAGGGGTGAAGGAGACCGGCGGCACGCTCGCGTTGTTCCTGATCCTGAAGGGCTTCTCCTCGGGCGCGGTCGCGCTCACCGGCGTCGAGGCGATCTCGAACGGGGTGCCCGCGTTCCAGCGCCCGGAGTCGAGGAACGCGGCGACCACGCTCACCGTGATGGCGTTCATCCTCGGGATCCTCTTCTTCGGGATCTCCGTGCTCTCGAGGCATCTCGCGCCGTACCCGAGCCACGACGAGACCGTGCTCTCCCAACTCGGCCACCTGGTCTTCGGTGCCGGACCGCTGTACGTGATCCTGCAGTTCGCGACCGCGGCGGTCCTCACCCTCGCGGCGAACACGGCCTACGCCGACTTCCCGCGTGTCTCGTCGATCATCGCGAGCGACGGCTTCCTCCCCCGGCAGTTCGCGAATCGGGGTGACCGGCTCGTCTTCTCCAACGGCGTGATCTTCCTGTCGGTCGCGGCCGCGCTGCTCCTGGTGGCGTTCGGCGGCGTGACCAACGCGCTGATCCCGCTGTACGCGATCGGGGTGTTCACCTCGTTCACGCTCTCCCAGTACGGGATGGTGAAGCACCACCAGAAGGTGCGCGAGAAGGGGTATCAGCGCAACATCGTCATCAACATGACCGGGGCGATCGCCACGGGCGTCGTGTTGATCATCGTCGCGGTCACGAAGTTCACGAGCGGAGCGTGGCTACCTCTCGTGGTGATCCCGCTGATCATGCTGCTCTTCAAGAGCATCCACCGCCACTACCTGGGTGTCTCGAAGGCGTTGCAGATCCCCGACGACTACAAGCCCCCGCGGATGAACCACACCGTGATCGTGCTCGTCGGGTCGATCCACCGGGGTGTCCTGCCGGCCATTGCCTACGCCAAGTCGCTGCACCCGAACCGGCTCTTCGCGGTGAGCGTGGCCACCGACGAGGAGGACCACCGCCGGATCGAGGAGCAGTGGGCCGAGCACGGCATCGACGTGCCGCTCGAGATCCTCTACTCGCCGTACCGCGAGCTGACCCGCCCGGTGCTGCTCTTCGTCGACGAGATCGACGCCCGGTGGGACAACGACTTCGTCACGGTGGTGATCCCGGAGTTCGTGGTGCACCACTGGTGGGAGCACCTGCTCCACAACCAGAGCGCGCTCATCCTCAAGGGTCGGCTCCTGTTCCGCAAGGGAACCGTGGTCACCTCGGTGCCGTACCACATCGACTGAACCGAACCACCGTCCCGCCCAGATTGACGTGAAGCGGACCTGACTCCTAGCGTCTGCCCGTTCCGGCACCGGGG
>JBBRHS010000132.1:0-7454 GCA_038222385.1 Acidimicrobiia bacterium | reverse complement strand
GGGCGAGCGGGCGCGCGCGTCGCCGGGTTCGGCGACGCGGGGTGGGGTGACCGAGGGGTTTCGAACCCCCGACCTCCGGGATCACAACCCGGCGCTCTATCCAACTGAGCTACGGCCACCATGCAGGAGCAGTCGGGCGTGAACCCGGCTCCGTGCGCCCGGGAGGATTCGAACCTCCGACCAACTGCTTAGAAGGCAGCCGCTCTATCCCCTGAGCTACGGGCGCAGGTCCTCCGCGGGACCCGAGCATCCTACCGGTTCGCTCTGCCCACCGGTCGGGTCCGAGGCGAGCGGGCTCCGACCCGACCGCTACGCTGACCGCCGATTTCGGGGGGGGGGAGCAGAGGGTGCCGATGCCGATCACGACGACGCCATACTTCTTCATCCACGTGATGAAGACCGCAGGGACGACCTTGTACGCGCACGCACGGGCCAACTTCCCCGGTGGGCTCTACCCGGATCCCGACCAGGACGACATGTACACGGGGTACAGCTCGATCCCGGCCCTGCTCGACCTCCCCCAGGAGCGTCGGGACCGGGTGGTGTTCTACGCCGGCCATCTCCCGCACGTCGCGTCGCAACTCATGGGGATGGACCTCGTGACACTCACGCTCGTCCGTGATCCGGTCGAGCGGACGATCTCGTTCCTCAAGCAGAACAAGCTCTTGACCCCCCGCCACCAGGACCTCTCCCTCGACGAGATCTACGAAGACGAGTTCTTCCACCCGGCGCTCGTCCTCAACCACCAGACCAAGGTCTTCTCCATGCGGCCGGATGACGAGCTCAAGAACATCTACGAGTTCATCGACATGGACCCAGACCGGCTCGCGCTCGCGAAGGAGAACCTCTCTCGGGTCGGCGTCGTCGGGCTGAGCGAGCGATTCGACGATTTCCTTGAGGTCCTCCGGACCCGCTACCGGTGGGAGATCGGTCCGGCGAAGCGATTCCGCGAGAGCACCGACCCCTGGGAGGCGAGTCCCTCGCTGCGGCGCCGGATCGCCGAGGAGAACGCGATCGACATGGAGTTCTACGAGTTCGCCCGTGAGCTCTGCCGCGGCGGGGTGCACAGCAGCTGAACCGCGGGCACGCCACCGGTGCTTCTGCCGAGAAGGTTCAGGGGTGGCGACTTCGGCGGTTCCCGAGCACACAGAAGACGATCCCGACCACCACCAGCTTGAGGGCCACGAGCCCCAGCGTGAGGAGTCGGCCGGTCGGATCGGAGCCGTTCTCGGTGACGCCCGGCCCCGAAGCGGCGAGCCAGGTGACGAGCACCGCGGCGGCGATTCCCGCGACGAAGAGGACGACCCCGCCGATCGAGGCCCAGCGACCGTGTCGGCGTTCGGGCAGCGCACGCACGCTGAGCGGGCGGGTCTCGTCGGGCTCGGGCACCACCGGCGCGGCCCGGTTCGGGATGCGGTCGGGGGCCGGGCGGGCGGCGCGGGTGTTCGGGATCGGTGCGGCCCGCAGCTCGTCGTAGCGGGCCCGTCGCTCGGGGTTGCCGATCACGGCGTAGGCCTCCGACAGCACCGTGAACCGTTCCCTGGCCTCGGGGTCGTCGGTGCGATCGGGGTGGTGGTCCTTCGCGGCGGTGCGGAATGCGCGCGCGATCTCCTCGGTGCCGGCTTCGCGCTCGACGCCGAGGAGCTCGTAGTAGTCGGTGGCAAGCCACGTTCGAGTGGACACGTCGGACCTCCGCGAGTTGTCCGGCGGCAGCGTATGGCTTGGATGACGGGGGCGGCAGGTTGCCGCTCCCGTTCGGTTCCATGCGGGGATGTGTGAAGATCCGGATCGTCATGACAGTCGATCCCACCGGTCGACGTCCTCCACCTGCACCCCGGTGTCTGGCTGAGCAACTCGGCCGAGGACACCACCCGGCCGAACCTTCCGGAGCGCTTCTTCACCGGCGGCGCCTGACCCGCGTCGGCCGACCCGAGATCAGGGCTGGAGCAGTGTGGTGAGTCGTCGGCCCGCGATGCGGAGACCGACGAAGCCCATCACGACGAGATACGCGACGTTGAGCAGCAGGCTCCAGTGGAGGTCGCCCAGCACGAGCGAACGCTCGATGGCGACGCCCTGGTAGAGCGGGGTCAGGCGCACGACCCACTGCAGCGCCTCGGGGTAGCGCGAAAGCGGGAAGAACGTCGCCGAGAACAAGAACATCGGGACGAGCGCGATGTTCACGTAGTCGAAGTCGACGAACGAACGCATCCAGGTGGTCGCGGCCATCCCCGCGCCTGCGAACGCGAAGCCGATGAGCATCGCCGCGGGGATCGCGAGGATCGCCCACCACGACTGCACCAAGCCGAACAACACCATCATCCCGAGGAACGCCGCCGCATAGATCGTGCCCCGGAGCAACGCCCAACCCAGCTCGCCGAGGGCGACGTCGGTGGTGTCGAGCGGCGTCGCGAGCATCGCATCGAAGCTCTTCGCGTACTTGTACTTGAAGAAGAAGTTGAAGGTCGTGTCGAACACTGACCCGTTCATCGCCGACGTCGCGAGCAGTGCCGGCGCGACGAACACGTCGTACGGGACCGCACCGACCCCGGCGACGTTCACCGAACCCACGAGTTGGCCGACGCCGACGCCGATCGAGAGGAGGAAGAGCAACGGCTCGACGAACCCGGTGAGGAAGATGACCCACATGCGGCGGTAGGCGAGGAAGTTCCGCTCGACCACCTTCGCGAACAGGATGCTCATCGCGGCCCCGTCACTGGCCGAGCCGCCGGGTGAAGCTGCGGACGCCCCAGGCGCGACCAGCAGCCACGCACGCGACGAGCACGGCGGTGTGGACGACGACGCTTCCCGGGCCGAGGGTCCCGGTGGTGGCGTCGCGACACAGGACGACGCCGTGCCACAGGGGCGACAACCATGCGAGGGGCTGCAACCAGTCGGGGAGCTGCGAGATGGGGAAGAACGTTCCCGACACCAGGAAGAGGGGAAGGATCGCGAGGCGCATGATCACGGGGAACCGGAGGTCGGTCTCCTGGGTGGCGGCGAAGGCGGTGAGCGGCGCCGCGAACGCCGCCGCGCACAGTGCTGCCGCGGGGATCGCGAGCACGCCCCAGAACGACGGCACCGCACCGAACAGCGCGGCGACGACGAGGAACACCGTTGCGCCCGCGCCGGCGCGCACGGTGGTGGACGCGACCGTGCCGTCGTAGACGTCGCGTGGCCGGATGGGAGTGGCGACCATCGCGTGGAAGACCCGGATCCACTTCGTGCCCGCCATGATCGGCCAGAGTGAGTCGGCGGCCGCGCCCTGCATCGCGGCTGCGGCCATGAGGCCCGGCGCGACGAACACGATGTAGCTGAACCCGTCGACGGTGGCGTTCTGCTGGTCGATCATGTCGCCCAGACCGACTCCGATCGCGGCGAGGAACAGCACCGGACTCAAGACGTATGCGAACACCGAGCTGCGCCAGAAGCGCCGGTAGACCTGGGCCTGGTGGGCGGCGACGCGCAGAGCGAGGGGGGTCGCCATCACTCCTCCAGTGTGCGGCCGGTGAGCGTGAGGAACACGTCTTCGAGCGACGCGCGCCGGACGAGCAGTGTTTCGGGGTGTACCCCGTCGGCGGTGAGTCGTTCGACGTCGGCCTCGCCCCGGTCGGTGTAGAGGAGCACGCGGTCGGCGAGCTCCTCGATTCGTGAGCCGACCGCTCGCAGTGTCGGGATTGCGGCCGTCTGCGCGGCATCGCTGCGGAACCGCAGCTCGACGACCTCGCGCGTCGCGTGCCGCTCGATGAGCTCGCGCGGCGAACCCTCGGCGACGATCCGGCCGTCGTCCATGATCACGAGCCGGTCGCAGAGTTGCTCCGCTTCGTCCATGTAGTGCGTGGTGAGCACGAGGGTCGCGCCCTGGCGCTTGAGCCGGTAGAGCCGGTCCCACACCAGGTGCCGGGCCTGGGGGTCGAGTCCGGTGGTCGGTTCGTCGAGGAGCAAGAGATCCGGCCGGTTCACGAGGGCGCGGGCGATGGTGAGCCGTCGCTTCATCCCGCCGGACAGGGCGTCGACCCGGTCGCCACCCCGGTCGGTGAGCTGCACGAACTCGAGGAGCTCGTCGGCCCGGGTGCGGATCTCGGCCCGGGGGAGGTCGAAGTAGCGGCCGTAGATCAAGACGTTCTCGCGCACGGTGAGTTCGAGGTCGAGGGTGTCCTCCTGGGGGACGACGCCGAGCCGGCCGCGGATCTTCGAGCCGTCGACCGCGGGATCGAGTCCCAGGACCGAGAGGTCGCCGCCGCTGCGGGGCGAGACGCACCCGATCATGCGCATCGTCGACGTCTTGCCGGCACCGTTGGGTCCGAGGAAGCCGAAAGCCTCGCCGGCCTCGACCCGCACGTCGATGCCGTCGACCGCGACGAAGTCGCCGAAGCGTTTCTCGAGACCGTGCGCGACGATCAGGGGTGGGGGAGTCACGAACCTGCAAGCTATCGGGACGGCGGCTCTCCCGGCGCTGGGATTGCGACGTCGGCGCTGAAGCGGGGGTCGTCGGCTGTCCGGCGTTGCCAGATCTCGCTGCCGATCGCGGAGACGACCGCGGCGGTGGGCACGGCGACGAACGCGCCGACGATGCCGGCGACCACGCCGCCCGCGGTCAGGACCACGAGGACGACCACCGGGTGGAGGCGCACGGCCCGTCCGTAGATGAGCGGGGCGAGGAGGTCGGTGTCGAACTGCTGCACGAGGATCACCACGACGAGCACCGCGAGCGCGGGGCCGAAGCCACCGCTCACGAACGTGACCATCACGGCGACGGCGCCGGCCACGATCGCGCCGACGATCGGGAAGAACGCAGCCGCGAACGTGAGCACCATCACCGGCACGACGAGGCTGCCGCCCGCGATCCCCACGGCGAGCCCGATCACCACGGCCTCGACGAGGCCGATCGTTGCCGCACCGATCAGATAGTTGCCGAGCGTGCGCCACGCCTTTGCTGCCGCAGTGCCGACGAACTCACGACGGTCGACGGGCAGGTGAGACAGGCCCCAACGTTGGAAGGTGCGGGCGTCCTTCACGAAGAAGAACGCGAGCACGATGCTCAGCACCAGACCCGCGAGGATCTCGAGGGCAGTTCGTGCCCCGGCGACGACGCCACCCGACGATTCCCCGGCGAGATCGGCGATGCGATCGCCGAGGCCGTCGCGGTAGTCGATCACGTCGCGGCGGTCGAGACCGAGCGGCCCTTCGACGAACCAGTCCTCGATGTCGTCGCTCGCTTGGCGCAGGGTCGGGCCGAGGCTCGAGAACTCGTCGATCACCGGCGGCACGATCGCGGCGACGACCAGGCCGACCACGAGGAACGAGCCGAGGAAGACCAACGCAGTGGCGAGCGCGGTCGGGACGCGCCGTCGTTCCAGCCATCGGGCAGGGGGCGCGAGGGCCGTAGTGATCAGTAGTGCGATGAAGATCGGGACGACCACGAGTTGCAGACGGGCGAGCACGACACCGGCGGCGAGCAGCGCCCCGAACACGACGAGCAGTCGCCACGACACGTCGGACGACGTCCGCAGCCACGGCCATCGGCCCGCTCCGTCGGTGGGACCTTTGTTCGCTGGTTCGTTCGGTGAAGCCATGGCCCTGTCGTACCCCCCTGGGTCAGGCGAAACCCGGATGGTGGGGGAACGGGAACACCTCGGCGCGCCCGCTCAGTTCGATCCGGGCGAGTGACTGGTAGCGCCGACGGGCGAACCACCAGCGGCCGTCGTGGCGGACGTAGTCGTCGTGGTAGATCCCGAACGCGTTGCTCCACTGCCCGGCCGGCTTCTCCTCGGTGGCCGACTCCTGACGCAGCTCGCACATGTAGAGCCGGGCCCGGGCGGCATCGGGGTCGCCGCCGACTCCGGTGACGATGTGGGAGTTCAGGATCACGAACTCGAAGAACTCGAAGCGTTCGATCGCCCCCGAGATGAACGATCCGATGCCGTCGGGTCCGGTGAGTTCGATCGGAGCCGCAGTGACCGTGTCGACCTCCACCGGCGCATCGGGTCGGAAGAGGTCGCGCAGCTCGGGCCACGCCCGTCGGGTCACCACGTCGGCGTAGGCCGCTTGGACCCGTGAGATGGCGATGACGTCGATCGTCTCCCGGGCGAGGTCGTCCACGGATTGCTACGCGCCGGTGCGCGTCGGCTTGGTGACGTCGCGGTTCGGATGGCGGGGAGGCATTCCCATCTCGGGTGCGAACCGGAAGCCGCTCTCGCCGACGTCGTGCATGACGTGGGTCATGTTCAGCAGGTCTTCCTCGTAGCAGAACTTGCCATCGCCGGCGTAGAGCAACGTGGAGTAGCCCGACTGCGCGAAGGACGTGCCGTCGGCGCGGGTTCCGGGCATGACCTGTGTCCACTTGATCACGACCGTGTCGCCGTCGATCAGGTAGAACTCGGTCGGGAACTTCCAGTCGTCGAGGCCGATCATCGCCTCGCCGAACACGGTGGCGCGCATGGTGTCGAGCCCCTCGACCCGACCCCACGCGGGATCGATGAAGACCGCGTCGTCGGTGAAGAACTGGGCGAGGTCACCCCAGCCGCCCTTGCCCGCGTCGATGTCGTCGCGGACGGCGATGTACCGCTGCACCGCGGCCTCGACCTCATCGCGGCTGTGACCCGTCGCCATGTCGCTTCCCCTTGCTCGCGTCGTGCCGGCGGCAACCAGCCGGATCAGCTTGCCACCCCCGACCCGGGGTCGGGAGGGGTCGTGCTCCGGATCTCGACCGCGGTCGGCTCGGGCGGCGACACTGCGTTGCGGAGGAGCATCCGGGCCCGGGCCACCGAGTCGTCGACGGGGACGTCGCCGGTCGCGCCCTGGAGGTGCTCCGCGGCGGCTTCCTCGACCGCGCAGACGATCACGTCCCAGTCGGCGCCGGGTTCCCGGGTCACGGTCACGAAATCGTTCACTCCGAACACTTCCGCGACGCCGTCGAGGCCGAGGAGGGCGTCCACGAACGGCGAGTCGGTCCCGACGTCGCGGACCGTGTCGATCCGTTCCGCCAAGGCGACGTCGAGCGTGAACTTCATCGCGTTCGGATTCGGTGTCGTCGACGGTCGTACCCGGGCCACGCGCCGATCCTACGACCAGCCGAGCCCACGACCCGCTCGCTCGCGCGGCTCCGGGATCGCGATCCGTAGGATCCCCGGGTGACCCGTCCCGACTCCCTGTCGCTCGCCCAGGCCCGACGCGCGACGGTCGCGGCGCAGGGGCTCGCCGCCGCGCGACCGAAGGGTCGGATCGACCGACGTCACCTACGGAAGGTCTTCGACCGCCTCGGGTTGGTCCAGATCGACTCGGTGAACGTGTTGGTGCGCAGCCACTACCTGCCCCTCTTCTCCCGGCTGGGTCCGTACGACCGCTCGATGTTGGATCGGCTCGCGTACACCGATCACGAGGTCTTCGAGTACTGGGGTCACGACGCGTCCCTGATCCGTGCCGACCTCGAGCCGTTGTTCCGATGGCGGATGCAG
>JBBRHS010000131.1:0-7472 GCA_038222385.1 Acidimicrobiia bacterium | reverse complement strand
CTTGATGGTGCCCCCGTCGGCGCCCCGTGTTGGCTCGACCTGATGACCTCGGATCCCGACGCCAGCCGGGCGTTCTACGGCGAGCTCTTCGGCTGGACCTCGGAGGAGGCCGGTCCGGAGTACGGCGGCTACATCAACTTCGCCCTCGATGGCCTCGCCGTCGCGGGCGGCATGCGCAACAGCGGTCCGGAGGGCATGCCCGACCTGTGGTCGGTGTACCTCGCCACCGACGACGCCGCCGTCACCGTCGACTCGGCCACAGCCGCCGGTGGGCAGGTCATCGTCGGTGCCATGGATGTCGGCGAGCTCGGTCGGATGGCCGTGGTCACCGACCCGGGCGGGGCGGCGATCGGCGCGTGGCAGCCCGGCCTCCACACCGGGTTCGGCGTCGTGCGGGAGGCCGGAGCACCGGCGTGGTTCGAGGCGCACACCCGCGAATACGACGCATCGGTTGCGTTCTACCGCGAGGTGTTCCACTGGGACACCCACACGATGAGCGACAGCCCGGAGTTCCGGTACACCACGTTCGGCGAGGAATCCGATGCGGTCGCCGGAGTCATGGACGCCGCCGCCATGCTGGCCGACGGTGAGCCGTCGTTCTGGGCGATCTACTTCGCCGTCGACGACACCGACGCCGCGCTGGCGCGGGTCGTCGAACTCGGTGGCGCGGTGATCACCGGCGCCGAGGACTCCCCCCACGGGCGCCTCGCCACCGTCGCCGACACCACCGGAGCCCGCTTCAAGCTGGTCGCCGACTGAGGAGAAGAAGCGGAGCCGGCGGACACCGGGCGCGGGACTCGGGTGGGTGAGCGATCGAGCCGGCGCAGCGGATTCGACCAGTCAGGAAGCGTCGTCGGTGCCGTGCTTGAACTCCTTCGATGCCTGGCCCAGCGAGCGTGCCAGCTTCGGGAGCTTGGTGCTGCCGAAGAGGAGGAGGACGATGGCGAGCACGATCAGCAGTTCGGTGGGGCCGAGGTTCATGGTGCTCCCTGGAGAGGTGCGGCGCGCGGTCGCGCCCGATCAGTCTTCCGGTCGGGGATTCGTTCGGCACGGGCCGTCGGATCCTTGAGCCGGACCGTTGATCCCCGGCCCGGAAACCCTGATCCCGCAACGGCTTCAGGTCCGTAGAACGGACATGGCCGATCTCCCGGGTTTGATCGACGGCGCGCTCGAGTTCCCCGTCGCACCGAGCTTCACCCGCGTCGGGTACTCGGCCCGTCGAGCGCTGTTCCACTGGACCGACCTCGACGACTACGACCTCCGCGACCGCGTCGTGGCCGTGACCGGCGCGACGTCGGGGCTGGGTCGGGCGGCCGCGGAGCAGTTGGCCAGCGACGGCGCGACCGTGATCGTGGTCGGCCGGAACCCGGCGAAGACGGACCGAACCGTGGCCGAGCTGTGCACCGCGACGGGCAACGACCGGATCAGTGCGGTGATCGCCGACCTCGGCGACCTCGCCTCGGTTCGGGCCGCCGCGGCCGAGATCCTGACCGCCCACGACCGGCTCGACGTGCTCGTGCACAACGCGGCGTCGCTGTCGCACGAGCGGCGAACCGCGCCCGACGGAACCGAGCTCACCGTCGCCACCCAGGTCGTCGGGCCGTTCCTGCTCACGACCCTGCTGCTCGACCGCTTGCGCGCCGCGACTCCCGCTACGCCCGGGGTGGCCGAGACGGCCGGGACGGCCGGACCGGGAAGGGTGGTCACGGTGTCGTCGGGTGGGATGTACAGCGCGCCGTGCACGGTGGCCGGTCTCCAGATGGACGCGGCCTCGTACAACGGCACGAAGCAGTACGCGTTGGCGAAGCGCGCCCAGGTGACGCTCAACGAGGTGTGGGCCGACCACGTCACCGATGGTTCGGTCGTGTTCCAGTGCATGCATCCGGGCTGGGCCGACACGCCGGGCGTGGCCGAGGCGTTGCCCACGTTCCGTCGGATCGTCGGCCCGCTCCTGCGGGACACCCGCCAGGGTGCCGACACGATGGTGTGGCTCGCGGCCGACGACGGTGAGCCCGTGGAAGCGTCGGGCCGGTTCTGGCTCGACCGACGGGTGCGACCGATCCACCGACTTCGCAGCACGGCCCGTTCCGACACACCCGAGGTCCGCCGGGCCCTCTGGGAGTGGGTCGTCGCAACGAGCGGCCAGGATCCGATCCCGGCCCCGGGGTAGCGACCTCGTTCGACCTCGTGGGGGCCCCGGAATGCCCCGCGGCCCCGGACCGTTGGCCCCGGTATGGCAGTTCCGGTGATCCAGACGTTCGCACTCGGCTTCCAGTGGCCGACGATCGACCCGTTCCTGTTCTGCGTGCACCACGACGACGCGTACCCGGCCGGCAACGACGACCTCGGTCCCGATGCATCGCTGGACGGTCGCGAGATCGGGTCCGATTTCGCCGGTGTCGACGGCTGGCGGATGTACCACGGCACCGTCGTCCCCGGCTTCCCGGGTCATCCCCACCGTGGGTTCGAGACGGTCACCTACGTGCGTCAGGGCCTCATCGACCACTCCGACTCCCTCGGCGCGGCCGCCCGATTCGGCGAGGGCGACGTGCAGTGGCTCACCGCGGGCCGCGGCATCGTGCACTCCGAGATGTTCCCCCTCCTCGACTCCGATGCGCCGAACCCGGCCGAGTTGTTCCAGATCTGGCTCAACCTGCCCGCCGCCGACAAGATGGCCGACCCGCACTTCTCGATGTTGTGGGCCGAAGACATCCCCCGGGTCACCGTCACCGACGACGCGGGTCGGGTCACCACGATCGACGTGGTCGCCGGTGTGAACGGCGACGCGACCCCGCCGCCCCCACCGCCGAGCTCGTGGGCGGCGCGTGCCGACACCGACGTCGCGATCTGGGCTGTCCGGATGGAGGCGGGCGCGGTGTGGGTGGTGCCACCGGCCGCGGCCGGGACGGTGCGCGTCCTGTACGGGTTCGTCGGCAACGGGTTCGCGGTGAGTGGATCCGATGGGGGCGAGACCGCGATCGACCCCGAGACGGGTGTCGTCGTACGCAGCGACGAGCCGGTCGTGCTCACCGCAGGCGACGCGCCGGTCGAGATCCTCGTGCTCCAGGGTCGTCCGATCGGTGAGCCGGTCGAACAGTACGGACCGTTCGTGATGAACGACCGCGCCGGGATCGAAGCCGCGTTCGCCGACTACCGCAGCACCGGATTCGGTGGGTGGCCGTGGTCGACCGAGGACCCCGTCCACGATCGGGCCGCGGGCCGGTTCGCCCGCCACGCCGACGGCACCGTCGACCGCATCGGCTCGGGCGCCGATCCGAGCGCGGGGTCGAGCGCGGGGCCGGCGGGCTCCGAGGCGACCGTCAGCTGATCAGCCGCGGGCCCGCGTCGGCGTGCGGACGCGCGCGGGCGTGACCGCAACCAATGACACCGCCCGCACCTGACGCGGCGTGTGTCCGAGCGAACACCCGCCCGGATAGCGTCCAGCGGATGACGTATCGAGTGGTGGTGTGGGGGACGGGCAACGTGGGGCGGCCGGCGCTGCGGGCGGTGGCCGCGCACCGGGATCTCGAGCTCGCGGGCGTGGTGGTGTCGAACCCCGAGAAGGTCGGTCGCGACGCGGGCGAGCTCGCCGGGATCGAGCCGCTCGGTGTGCGCGCAACCGACGACCCGTCGATCGCGTTCGCCGACGATGTCGACGCGGTGGTCTACGCCGCCACCGGTGACACACGACCCGAGGAGGCGCTCGCTGATCTCATCGCATGCCTGCGCGCCGGGGTCGACGTCGTCTCCACCGCGTTCTACCCGCTCCTCCACCCGGCGAGCGCGCCCCGCGAGATGCTCGATCCGGTCAAGGCCGCGTGTGCCGAAGGCGACGCGTCGGTGTTCGTGTCGGGTATCGACCCCGGCTGGGCGCTCGACATCCTCCCCGCGCTCGTGAGCGGCGTGAGTGCCGGGATCGAGGAGATCCGCATCCAGGAGCTGTTCAACTACGCGCTCTACGACCAGCCCGCGGTCGTGCGCGAGGTGATCGGGTTCGGCGGTCCGATGGAGGAGCTACCCCTGATGCTCCTCGACTTCTCGCTCGACATGGTGTGGGCGCCGATGGTGCGCGTCCTCGCCGACCTGCTCGAGGTGCAGCTCGACTCGGTCACGACGTTCGTGGAACGTCGCCCGCTCGAGCGCACGATCGAGGTACCGGGTATGGGGACGTTCGAGGCCGGGACGCAGGGTGCGTTCCGGTTCGAGGTGAGCGGTGTGGTCGACGGGCGTCCGTTGCTGGTGGTGGAGCACATCACCCGCATCGACGACGCGTGCGCGCCCGACTGGCCGGAATCAGCGATCGGCGGCGAACACCGCGTCGTCGTCACCGGTCACCCGAACCTCACCGTGTCGGTCCACGGCACCGAGACCGGCGAACCCGGTGCCGCGGGCGGTGGCAACGCCTCCGCCGCGAACCGCATCGTCAACGCCGTCCCCGCCGTGTGCGCGGCGCCGCCCGGCCCGCTCAGCCCCCTCGATCTCCCGTCGATCACCGGCGCCGGTCAACTCCGCTGAACCCGCGGGGGCGGTGTGCGACGATTGGTCGATGGACTACCCGGATCTCCTCGACGCGCTCGACCGGAGCCACCGACTGGTCGTCGCCGCGATCGAAGCCGGTGACCCGGACGCTGCCGTCCCGACGTGTCCCGGTTTCACCCTCGACCGCCTGGCGTTCCACATCGGCGAGTTCTCGAGTTTCTGGACGCACGTCGTGTGCGAGGCGACCGGACGCGACAAGCCCGCGTTCCCGCCCGACCCCGGCCCGGCCGGACGCGCAGCATGGGTCGACGACCTGATCCGCCACCTCGTCGAGGAGCTGCGGTTCGCGACGCCCGACACGCCGTCGTGGACGGTGCACGAACCCGACCAGTCGGTGGGGTTCATCGCGTCGCGTACGTGCCACGAGCTCGAGATCCACCGCGTCGACATCCAGTTGTCCGCGCGCGGGTCGGCGGATCAGGTCGCCGCGCCGGTCGCCGCGGCCGGGATCGAAGAGGTGTTCCTCCTCCTCCACGCGTACGGCGTCGACGGCAAGCGAGGGACGCCCGGCAACGGCGAGACCCTCCATCTGCACGGCACCGACCACGAACCAGCCGAGTGGTTCGTGCGCCTCGATCCCGACGTGGCGGTGGTGACCCGCGAACATGCCAAGGCCGACCTTGCGATCCGGGCGTCGGTGAGCGACCTCGAGATGCTGCTCTACCAACGCCCCACCACCGGCGAGGTCGAGTGGTTCGGCGACCGCGCCGTCCTCGACGTCTTCCACGGCGAGTTCACCTTCAGCTGAGCCGTGCCTGCCGCGACTCCGGTGCACAGCGGCTACAACCATGGCATGACGAAGACGCGAACGATCGGTCCCTGCCCCGGTTGCGGCCGTGCCGACGCCAAGGTCACTCGCCACGACGTGGAGCGGGGGAGCGGCAACCGGCACGTCGGTGAGCAGGGTGACGGCAGCGCGTCGACGCAGGCCACCACGGCGACCTGCAGGGAGCCGACCTGTGTCTGGTACGACCCCGGCTATCGCTGAGCCAACCGTGCCGCGAGCCCACGTTCCCATCGCGAGGATCTTGTCGCTGATCCCGGGGACGGTCGCGATGAGGCGGCGGAAGTCGGCCCGGGGAATCGCGAGGACCTCGCCGTCGGTCACGACCCGTGCCGTGAGGTACGCCCGCTGGCCGGTGAGCATCCCGAGCTCGCCGAGGAACCGGCCGGGGCCGTGCTGGACCATCACCTCGTCGGAACCGTCGAAGTGCCCGATGATGTCGACCAGGCCCGACCGGATCACGAAGAAGTCGTAGTCGGAGTCGCCGTCGGTGAACAGCACGTCGCCGGCCGCCACCGGGCGCCGCTCCCCGAACCGCTCCAGCTCCGCCAGCTCGGCGGCGGTGAGATCAGAGATCAGCTCGTCGTCGGCCACAGTGGGAAGATGGTGCCATGCGCAGTGACCGTCCCGTGGCGCGCCCTCCGATCGATGTGCTCGCGGTGGCGGTGGGTGGCCTCCGCCTCGCCTCGGGGGTCTCGTTCCTCGTCGCGCCCGAGACCGCGAACCGGCTCTGGGGTGACGCCGAGGACACCGGCCCGACCGCGAGCCTGCTCCTGCGGTCGATGGGTTACCGCGACGCCCTCGTCGGCGGGATGCTCCTCTACGCAGGTGCGACCGGTGGCGCGACGGCCGGGTGGTTCCTTGCCTCCGCGGGCGCCGACACCGCCGATCTCGTCGGCGGGATCGCGAACCACGACCGAATGACCGACCAACAGCGCCGCCGCGGCCTCGGTGGCGCGGCCGTGGGGATCGGGATCGGTCTGCTCGGGGCGCTCCGGCCCCGGGCGCGCGTCAGCTCGCGGTGAGCAGGCGCGTCCGGAACAAGTCCAACACCTGGTCGAGCGCGTCGCGGGTCGGCTGACCCGGTTCGTCGATCAGATGCTCGGTGAGCACGGAGTGCGGCTTCATCGCTCCGTCGGGATTGGCCGCGGAGTCGTCGAGCTCGACCGCGACGAACGCGTCGCCGAGCTGGTCTCGGAGGAACTCGAATCGCTCGGGCGGAACGAACCGGTCGCTCTTGAAGCGGAGGCCGAGCACCTGGAGGCCGTCGTCGGCGCAGCGCCGCTTCACGATCGCGAGGTCTTCGGGGGAGATGTCGATCGAGCGCTTCTGCTTCGCGGTGAGTGCCATCGGCATCGACGGTTGCGAGAGCACCGGGGCGAGAAGCCGGTCGTCGGTGGCCATCGCGAGCGCGAAGCCGCCTGTGAAGCACATGCCCACCGCGCCGACGCCCGGCCCGCCGCACCGTTCGTGCTCGTCGGCCGCGAGGGCACGGAGCCAGTCGACCACCGGTGACGTCTTCCCGGTGGCCATCACCGTGAACTCGCGGCTGATGCACGCCGGGACGATCGACGACACGAGGTACTGCAACGACCCCGCGGTGCCCCGGGCTTCGGGCGACGGGTCCTTGCCCGGTTCCCCGAAGAGGTGGGGGAGCACCGCGGTGCATCCGATCGCCGCGACCCGCTGCGCGAACTCGATCACCTTGGGGCTGATGCCGGGCATCTCCGCGATCACGATCACGGCGGGTCCCGATCCGGTCCGGAAGACCGTGCGGGTGTGCCCGTCGTGCGTGAACGACGTGCGTTCGAAGTCTGCGAGATCGGAATCGGTCACTGGGCCGGGAACCGTAGACCCATCCGTCCGGTGGCGCACGGGCCCTCGGGTCGGGGGAGACTGCCGTGGTGGATCGCTACGGTTTCCCGCCCGGGTTCTTCAACCGCGCCGATCCGTCGGGTGACGACGGGTTCTACGCGCCTCCCCGGCTCGTCACCCACATCGACGATGGTGCAATCGCCGCGGTCGGCGCGCTCTACGAGGAACTCGCCATCGACGGCACCGTGCTCGACCTCATGGGCTCGTGGGTGTCGCACTTCCGTCGGCCGCCCGCCGAGCTGACGGTGCTCGGCATGAACGCGGCCGAGCTCGC
>JBBRHS010000130.1:0-7573 GCA_038222385.1 Acidimicrobiia bacterium | reverse complement strand
CCATCGTCATGGACCTCGACCCGCAGCTCGCCCCGAACACCGTCAACAACTTCGTCGGCCTCGCCCGGCAGGGCTACTACGACGGCCTCACGTTCCACCGGGTGGTCCCCGGCTTCGTCGTGCAGGGCGGGTGCCCGAGTGGCAGCGGCAGCGGAGGGCCGGGGTACAAGTTCGCCGACGAGAAGGTGACGGACGAGTACACCCTCGGTGCGGTCGCGATGGCCAACGCCGGTCCGAACACGAACGGCTCGCAGTTCTTCATCACCATCGACGACTGCACCCGGAAGCTCACCAAGGACTACAGCCTCTTCGGCTTCGTGGTCGACGGGATGGATGTCGCCACGGGAATCCAGGTCGGTGACGTCATGAAGACCGTCACGGTCGAGGAGCGCGACCGGGCGTAACCCCGCCCTCGGATCGAGGAACAGCAACCCGTGTGTCGCTGATCCTGAGGTATCTCTACTAGACCGATTGACAATACCGACGTAGTTCTATAGGTTCCGACGTCTGTGAAACTCGAGCGGATCCTCGTCTTCGCGATCGTGGGCTTCTTCGCCCAGCTGGTCGACGGCGCGCTCGGGATGGCCTACGGCGTCACGGCGTCGTCGCTCCTGCTCTCGGGGGGGACCGCGGCTGCGACCGCGTCGGCGAGCGTGCACCTGGCCGAGATCGGTACGACGTTCGCGTCGGGGGCCTCGCACTGGCGGTTCGGCAACGTGAACTGGCGCACCGTGCGGTGGATCGGCATCCCGGGCGCGTTCGGCGCCTTCTTCGGTGCGACGACCCTCAGCAACCTCAACGGCGACGCGGTCACGCCCTACGTGTCGGGCGTGCTCATGGCGCTCGGCGTCTACATCATCGTGCGCTTCGCATTCGGGGTGACCCGCAAGCCGCTGGCCCCCGAGCACCTCCGCGGCCGCTTCCTCGCACCGCTCGGGGTGTTCGGTGGTTTCGTCGACGCGATCGGCGGTGGGGGATGGGGCCCGGTCACCACACCCGCCCTCATGACCGCCGGCCGCATGGCACCCCACACCGCGGTCGGTTCCGCGTCGGCCTCGGAGTTCCTCGTCACCGTGGCCGCGAGCGCGGGGTTCCTGGCCAACCTCGGCACGAGCGGGATCGACGGCTGGATCGTGGCCGGCCTGCTCATCGGTGGGGTCGCGGCGGCGCCGATCGCCGCGTTCGTCGTGAAGCGCCTCCCGGCCCAGGTGCTCGGCACGATGGTCGGTGTCCTGATCCTGGTGGTGAACGCCCGCACCCTGATGATCGTGAACGAGGTCGCGGGTCCGATCCGCCTGACCGTGCTCGTCGGGGGCGTGCTGGTCGGTGCGCTGCTCGTGACCCGGAGCGCCCTCGCCGCCCGGGCCACGCGGCTCGTGGCGCCCGAGCCCGGCTCGGCGGCTCCGACCGAGATGGACAGCATTGAACTAGACAAGTAACATACAAGTCATGCGCTACCTCGACCTGGCCGAGACCCTCCGGCACCGCATCGCCGACGGCACGAGTGGGGCCCTCCCCAGCGAAGCCGCGCTCGGTCGGGAGTTCGGGGTGAGCCGGGTCACCGTCCGGCGGGCACTCGAGGTCCTGCGCGACGAGGGCCTGGTCCACAGCCGGCAGGGGGCCGGGTGGTTCGTGGCCATGGATCCGATCCGCCAACCGCTGGGTCGCATCACCACCCTGGAGGGTGCCCTCGAGGCCGCCGGCGCCACTCCGTCGCGCCGCGTGCTCGAGTTCGCGTTCGAGACCGCCCCGAGTGACGTCGCGAAGACCCTCGGTCTCGAGGCCGATGCCGACACGCTCCGCGTCACGCGCTTGAACCTCGCCGACGACGAGCCCTTCGCGCTCGTCACCGTCTGGATCCCGTCGGTGCTCGGCGCCCACCTGAGCCGCGCCGACGTCGAGCAGTCGACCTTCACCGATCTGCTCCCGCTCCACGGGGTCGAGCCGAGCCGGATCACCCAGACCATCACCGCGGTCGCAGCCGACCGGGTCGAGGCCGACCGCCTCGGTGTCCCCGTCGGTTCTCCGCTCCTGGCCTGTCGGAGGGTCACATACGCTCGTGACTCAGGCGCTCGTGATTCAGGCGATCGTGGCAGCACGGCGGTCATGGTCTCGCAGCACCGGTACGCCGCCCATCTGACCGCACTCGAAGTCGAGTTCTCCCCCGGAGGTAACCATGGCTGAGCCCGTCGGCCCCACCACGCCCATCGCGCTCGTCGAGCAGGCCTACGCCCGGTATCCGGACGCGGTGCGCGAGGCGCGCCGTCGTCTCGGCCGACCGGTCACGTTCGCGGAGAAGGTGTTGTTCTCCCACGCCGACGATCCCGTCACGATCGGCCTGGAGCGCGGCGTCACCTACGCCGACTACCGGCCCGACCGGGTCGCGATGCAGGACGCGACCGCCCAGATGGCACTGCTCCAGTTCATGCTCGCGCGGCTCCCGCGGGTCGCGGTGCCGAGCACCGTGCACTGCGACCACCTCATCCAGGCCCGCATCGGCGCGGAGATCGACCTCGCGGCCGCGCTCGACACCAACTCGGAGGTGTACGACTTCCTCAGCACGGTGTCGGCGAAGTACGGCCTCGGGTTCTGGAAGCCGGGCTCGGGGATCATCCACCAGGTCGTGCTCGAGCAGTACGCGTTCCCCGGAGGGATGATGGTCGGCACCGACAGCCACACCCCGAACGCGGGTGGCATCGGCATGGTCGCGATCGGTGTCGGTGGTGCCGACGCCGTCGACGTCATGGCCGGCTGGCCGTTCAACACCCGGGTCCCGAAGCTGATCGGAGTCCGCCTCACCGGTTCGTTGTCGGGCTGGGCGTCGGCCAAGGACGTCATCCTCAAGGTGGCCGGGATCCTCACGGTCAAGGGCGGAACCGGCGCGATCGTCGAGTACTTCGGGCCCGGCGCCGAGACCATCTCCACCACCGGCAAGGCCACCATCTGCAACATGGGCGCCGAGATCGGCGCCACCTGCTCGTTGTTCGCCTACGACGGGCGTGCTGCGGCGTACCTCAAGGCGACGGGCCGGGAGGCCCTCGCGGATCTCGCCGACGCGAACACCGAGTGGCTCCGCAACGACCCCGAGGTCGACGCCGAACCCGAGCGCTTCTACGACCGCGTCATCGACGTGAACCTCGACGAGCTCGAGCCGCACCTCGTCGGTCCGCACACGCCCGACCTCGACCGGCCGATCTCCGACGTGAAGGCCGCGGTCGAGGCGGAGGGGTACCCCGCCGAGATCTCCTACGCGCTGGTCGGTTCGTGCACGAACTCGTCGTACGAGGACATCGGGCGTGCGGCGCACGTCGCCCGCCAGGCCACGGCCGCCGGTCGGCGGGTCGTGTCGCCGCTGCTGATCACGCCCGGGTCCGAGCAGGTACGCGCCACCATCGAACGCGACGGCTACCTCGCCGACCTCGAGGCGATCGGTGCGACGGTGCTCGCGAACGCGTGCGGGCCGTGCATCGGGCAGTGGAAGCGCGACGACATCGAGATGGGGGAGCGCAACACGATCGTCAGCTCCTTCAACCGCAACTTCCCGCGCCGCAACGACGGCAACGCGGAGACGCTGTCGTTCATCGGTTCCCCCGAGACCGTTGTCGGGTTCGCGCTCACGGGTCGTCTCGACGTCGACTTCCGCGACGGACTCGAAGCGCCGTCCGCCGACGAGCTCCCGGCGAAGGGGTTCGACCCCGGCGAGTCGGGATTCCAGGCTCCGTCCGACGATCCCGACGGGGTGACCGTGGTGGTGAAGCCCGGCTCCGATCGGCTGGAGCTGCTCCAGCCGTTCGCCGCGTGGGACGGCAACGACGTGACCGATCTCACGGTCCTGCTCAAGGCGACGGGCAAGTGCACGACAGACCACATCTCGCCGGCGGGTCCGTGGCTGCAGTACCGCGGCCACCTCACGAACATCTCCGGCAACCTCTTCATCGCCGCGAACAACGCGTTCGCGTTGTCGGAATCGGGCCAGGGCGTCGACGTGCGCGACGGTTCGATCGTGCCGCTTCCCGATCTCGCCAAGCGCTACAAGGAGGCGGGGATCGAGTGGGTCGCGATCGGCGACGAGAACTACGGCGAGGGGTCGTCTCGTGAACACGCGGCGATGGAACCCCGCTACATGGGCGGCCGGGCGATCATCGTGCGGTCGTTCGCCCGGATCCACGAGGCGAACCTCAAGAAGCAGGGTGTGCTGGCCCTGACCTTCGCCGATCCCGACGACTACGAGCGGATCCTGGTCGACGACACCATCGACATCGTCGGTCTCGCCGACCTGGCCCCCGGGAACCCGGTCAAGGTCGTCGTCCACCACGCCGATGGCTCGACGGAAGAGATCGTCACCACCCACACCATGTCCGAGGAGCACATCGCGTGGTACACGGCGGGGTCCGCCCTGAATCTGCTGGCGGTACAACAGAGCGGCTGAGCCTGCTCGGCCGGCTCGGCCGCGGCGTGGCGCGCCGCAAGTGGTGGGTGCTCGGGGCCTGGGTCCTCGTCGTGCTCGCGATCGGCATCGGGTCGACGGTTGCCGGCGGTCAGCTGCGCGACACGTTCGCGATCCCCGGCACCGATTCGCAGCAGGCGGTCGACGTCCTCGCGAAGCGGTTCCCGGAACAGAACCTCCCGACCGCGCGTGTCGTGTTCGCATCCCGCAGTGGCGCGCTCCCGACGACCGTGGCCACCGACGCGGCCGCAGCGGTCGGGAAGCTGCCCGACGTGGCATCGGTGTCGGTGCCGCAGGTCTCGACCGACGGATCGACCGCGATGTTGACCGTCACCTACGCGGCACAGATCTCCGACATCCCCAAGGACGCGTTCGACGACCTCGAAGCTGCCACCGCGAGCGCCCGCACGCAGGACGTGAGCGTTGCGTACGGCGGACCGGTCGTCGACCTGCTGGATCAGCAGTCGTCGGCGTCGGATCATTCCGACGAGATCGGCCTCGTCGTCGCCCTCGTGATCATGATCCTGTCGTTCGGATCGGTGATCGCCGCGATCCTCCCGCTCGTGATCGCGGTCCTCGGCGTCGGTGCCGCGACCGGACTGCTCCACCTGTTCGCCGGTGTGTTCACCGTCGGGACGATCGCCCCCATCCTGGGCGCGATGATCGGCCTCGGCGTGGGGATCGACTACTCGCTCTTCATCGTCACCCGGTTCCGCCAGAACCGCTCCGACGGACTCGAGATCGGTCCCGCCATCTCCGGCGCGATCGCGACGTCGGGCTCCGCGGTGCTCTTCGCGGGGGTCACGGTCTGCATCGCGCTCCTCGGCCTGACGCTCGCAGGGGTGCCCTACGTCTCGATGCTGGGCCTGTCGGCGTCGCTCTTCGTGCTGGTGATGGTGGTCGCCGCGCTCACCCTCCTCCCGGCGGTCATCGCCGTGGTGGGGAAGCGGATCAAGCCGCGAGACACCGCGGGCGGCCGGTTCTGGCGCGACTGGGCCCGCGCGATCGCGAAGCGCCCCTGGGTCTTCCTGGTGACGTCGCTGGTGATCCTGCTCGTCCTCGCCGCGCCGGCGATCCGGATGCAACTCGGGTTCGCCGACGACGGCAACGACCCCACGAGCATGACCCAGCGCCAGGCCTACGACGCGATCGCTGAGGGCTTCGGACCGGGTGCGAACGGACCGCTGCTCCTCACCGTGACCCTGCCCGCGCCGACAGCCACCAACGAGAGCGCGGACCTGACGGCCGTCGAGGCACTGGTGGCCCGCATCGAGAAGCAGCCGGGTGTCGCCGAGGTGACCGGACCGATCCCGAACCGGGAGTTCGACGCGGCCGTCGTCATCGTGCAGCCGAAGGGTGCACCGAACGCCGACTCGACCCAGAGACTCGTCCGGACGCTGCGCGACGACCTCATCCCCGCGGCGACCGCAGGGACGACCATCGCGGGCGCGGTGCACGTCGGTGGCCAGACCGCCGAGCTCATCGACCTCACCGACCGGATCAACTCCCGCCTGCTGCTCTGCATCGGGTTCGTGGTGCTGGGCGCGTTCATCCTCTTGCTGATCGTGTTCCGATCGATTCTGGTGCCGCTCAAGGCCGCGGTCATGAACCTGCTCTCGATCGGTGCGGCCTACGGCGTGCTCGTCGCGGTGTTCCAGTGGGGATGGGGGCGCAGCCTGCTCGGACTCGAAGCTGCCGTACCGATCGCCGCGTTCGTCCCGCTGATCATGTTCGCGATCCTCTTCGGCCTCTCGATGGACTACGAGGTGTTCCTGCTGTCGAGGATTCGTGAGGAGTTCCTCCGCACCGGCGACAACCGGGAGAGCGTCGCCACCGGGGTCGCATCCACCGCGCGGGTGATCTCCTCGGCCGCGTTGATCATGATCTCGGTGTTCCTCTCGTTCGTTGCGAGCGACCAGCCGGTGGTGAAGATGCTCGGCCTCGGTCTCGCGGTGGCCGTGGCCGTCGACGCCACGGTGGTGCGGCTGATCCTGGTACCGGCGACGATGGAGCTCCTCGGCCCCGCCAACTGGTGGTTCCCGAAGTGGCTCGACCGCATTGTCCCCCACCTCGACGTCGACGCTCCGGTGACCCCGGCCACGAAGGATCTCGATCCCGAACCCGAAGCCCTGCCAGAGCCGGTCCACTCCTGATCGAGCGCTCGGCGCCCGTTGCCAGGTTGGGTTCACACAGCCGTTACCTTCGGGTAAAGAACGGGAAACCGGCGATTGGGAGCCTGCGGAATGCGCTGCTCCGTCCGGATCAGCCCCAGTCCGCGAGCACGAGGGAGCAGCAGTGAGCTATCAGGCCGAGTACATCTGGATCGACGGCACCAAGCCGTCACCGTTGATGCGGAACAAGACCCGGATCATTGCCGACGGCAAGGAGCCCGGGATCTGGGGTTTCGACGGTTCCAGCACCAACCAGGCGCCCGGCCACAACTCCGACTGCGTGCTCCAGCCGGTCTTCGAATGTCCGGACCCCATCCGCAATGGTGAGAACATCCTCGTCCTCTGCGAGGTCCAGCTCACCGACTTCACGCCCCACCCTTCGAACACCCGGGCGGCGTGCGTCGAGGTCGCCGAGAAGTACGCCGACCAGGAGCCGGTCTTCGGCATCGAGCAGGAGTACACGTTCCTGAAGGACGGCTACCCGCTCGGCTGGCCCCAGAGCGGGTTTCCCGCGCCACAGGGCCCGTACTACTGCGGCGTCGGCTCACCGGAGATCGTCGGCCGGCCGATCGTGGAGGCGCACACGCAGGCCTGCATGGATGCGGGGCTCGCGATCGAGGGCACCAACGCCGAGGTGATGATGGGCCAGTGGGAGTTCCAGATCGGGATCCTCGCTCCGCCCGCCATCGGTGACCAGTTGTGGATGGCCCGCTGGCTGCTCTACCGCATCGCCGAAGACTTCGAGACGCGCGCCACGCTCGACCCGAAGCCGATCCGGGGCGACTGGAACGGCGCCGGCGCCCACACGAACTTCTCGACCCGGGCAATGCGCGAGGGCTGGGACCCGATCGTCGCCGCCTGTGAGGCGCTCGGCGAGAACGTCGAGGAGCACGTCAGCAACTACGGCGTCGGCATCGAGGACCGCCTGACCGGTCAGCACGAGACCGCGCATCAC
>JBBRHS010000129.1:0-7582 GCA_038222385.1 Acidimicrobiia bacterium | reverse complement strand
GCGGTGGTCGTGTTGAAGTGGAACGAGCGCTCGAGGTACCCGACGCTCGTGTCGAGCAACGGTCGGGGCGCGGAACCGCCGGCGTTGTTCACGACGATGTCGATGCCGCCGAGCTCTTCGACCGCAGCCGCGGCGAGGGCGACGAGGTTGTCGGTGTCGTTGGCGTCGGTCGGGATCACGAGGGCCCGGCCGCCGAAGGCCCGGACCTGCTCGGCGATCACGTCGAGCTGCTCCTTGGTGCGGGCCGCGAGCACGAGGTCGGCCCCCGCCTCGGCGAGGGCCAGGGCGGTGGCGGCACCGATCCCGCGGCCCGCGCCGGTGACGATAGCGATCTTGCCGTCGATGCGAAAACGTTCGAGCACGGGCGGAGCGTAGGCCGTCGCCGAGTTGTGAGGATCGAGGGGAACAGTTTTCGCGCCGAACCTGTCGATACACGAGCGTGCGACGGATTGCCACCCGCTCCATCCCGTTCCTCGTTTCGGCTCTGGCCGTGCTCGTCGTTCCCTTCGCTGCGGATCCGGCCGGCGCGGGCACGATCCCCGGTGCTCCTACGTGTCGGACGGCGCCGCCCGACAGCTACTGGCACGCCCGGGCCGACACGCTGCCCGTGCACCCGAGCTCGTCGACGTGGGTAGCGAGCGCCGGGGCCTCGAACCGGCTCCATCCCGACTTCGGCGCCGGGCTGTGGGAGGGCGGTCCGATCGGGATCCCGTTCATCACGGTGCCCGGTACCCAGCCGACGGTTCCCATCAGCTTCGGCTACGACGACGAGAGTGATCCAGGCCCGTACCCGATCCCGGTGAACGCGCCGATCGAAGGGGGCGCGCAGAGCAGCGGTGACCGTCACGTGCTCGTTGTCGACCGCGACCGGTGCCGGCTCTACGAGGTGTTCGCCGCGTATCCCCAGGGCGGTGGTGCGACCTGGACCGCGGGGTCGGGCGCAGTGTGGAACCTCACGTCGAACGCGTTCCGTCCGTCGGGCTGGACCTCGGCCGACGCGGCGGGTCTGCCGATCCTTCCCGGACTCGTGCGTTACGACGAGATCGCCGCGGGGGAGATCGACCACGCGATCCGTATCACGCTGAACCGCACCGACAATCGCTTCGTCTGGCCCGCGACGCACCGAGCCGGGAGCGGCAACGCCGCGAACGCGCCGATGGGTCAGCGCTTCCGGCTCAAGGCAGGCGTCGACGTCTCCGGCTACGCGCCCCAGGCCCAGGTTGTGCTCCGCGCGCTCAAGCGGTACGGCGCGATCGTCGCCGACAACGGCAGCTCCTGGTACATCTCCGGCGCACCCGACGATCGCTTCGACAACGACGATCTGCACTCACTCCAGAACCTTCGTGGCTCCGACTTCGAAGCGGTCGACTCGTCGTCGCTCATCGCCGACCCGAACTCCGGCCGCGTCGCCGGCACCCCCACGACAACGACGACCACGACCACGACAACGACAACGACCACGACGACGCCTCCGGTTCCACCCGCGCCGCGCGTGCATCGCGATCGCCGCCCCCGCCCCCGAACGGGGGTCAGCGGGGGATGAGGCAGACGGGGAGGTGGCTGAGGCCCCGTGAGATCCGCGTCGAGGATGCCGGCTGTGCTCAGGTCCAGATTCCCCAGTTGCCCGCGGCTTCACCGGTCTCGTAACAGGCCAAGAGATGCTCGAGCCACGCGACGCTGTCTTCGAGACCGCCCGGTCGGTTCCGGGCGAGCCACAGGCGGCGATGCTCGGCGATCAGCGGGCGCAGTTCGGCTGCGAGGGAGGCTCGCGTCGACGCGTCGACCGACGTGATGGAGCCGTCGCCGAGGAGCCGTGCGCGCGCATCGCGTGTCAGGAGCGCGACGAGCGCGGAGCCGTTGCGCAGCTCGTCTCGGAGGAGCGGTCCGTCGGGTCGCGCCGGTCGGGCCCGATCGATGCGTTCGCCCGCGTCGGCGAGGATCGTGTCGACGCGGTCGAGCTCCGCGCCGTCGAAGCCTTTGGTGAAGCCGCGTCCGAGGTGGAGCTGGGGCCAGTAGCCGTGGGCGACGAGCGCCGAGATGTTCGGAGCCTGCGGCGTGATCGCCCGGTGGACGTCGCCGAGGGCGAGGAGAGCCGCCGCGTACTCGCCGGTGGGGTCGGCATACACGTGGGCGCTCAACGCTGCGCCCAGATCGAGGTCCCGGTTGGACTCGAGGCACCACGAGACCGCGGCCCCGTAGGCGAGGCCGGGATCGCTGATCGGCAGGTACTGGAGGTGGCCGAGGTCACCCCAGTCGGTGTTGAGGAAGCCGGAGCCGCCGTGGGTGAGCGCGGCCTGCGCCGCCGACGCGCACGTGCCCCGCATGTTGGTGACCCGACCCACGATCGTGCACCAACCCGACGTTCCCGGCGCGACCCAGAACGGCTTGCCTGCCGCCTCGTACGCCGCCGCGCGCTCGTCGAACGGGTGCCAGTCTTCGTAGCCCCATTCGCAGGTGGTGACATCGTCGGGTAGCCGCGCGAGACGCTCGGGTCGACCGGCGAGGATGTCTCCCCACACCAGCATCTCGCGCTGTTCGAGCTCGGGAAGGGCGCGCAGCGTCTGCAACCAGGTGATGTAGTCGTCGAAGCGACTGTCGGGCAGCTCCCACGGTTCGTCGAGGCCGACGTGCACCGTCCGGCTCGTGAAGTTGGGGAGCAGCTCGGCGAGCAGTCCGCGGATCAGCGCGAGAGAACCCGGGTTGGTCGGGTCGATGGTGGTCGGCGGTTCGCGGGGGAGCTCGCCCTCGGGTGGCGCCAGCGCGAGTGGGCGGTAGCGGTCGTGTTGCAGCCAGCGGCGCATGTGGCCGAGGCAGTTCTGGTTCGGCACCAGGTCCACATGACGGGCCCGACAGAACTCGTCGAGTCCGCGGATCTCCTCGGCGGTGAAGGGGCTCGCGTCGCGCCACACGTCTTCGTGATCGACGTACGCAAAGGTGTGCTCGCAGTAGAGCTCGACGTGGTTCACCTTCCACGACGCGAGCCGGTCGATCAGGTCGCGCAGCGTGTCGAGGGTCGGGACCTTGTCGCGCGAACAGTCGATCATCACGCCCCGGACCGCCAGATCGGGCCAGTCGCGGATGACGCCGACGGGGACGTCGCCGAACGACCGGAGCTGGGCGAGCGTCGCCCGGCCGTAGAACTCGCCGGCGGCGTCGGCGGCGGTGATCGTGACGGCACCGTACGCACCGATCCGGAGCTCGTAACCCTCGGCCGGGAGCGCCGGGTCGCGGGCGACGCGCGGTCGCCCGTCGGCGGGCGTGATGATCGCGCCCGTCGTTTCGATCGAGCGGGGTTGGGGCAACAGGTTCATGTCGGCCTACTCCGATTCGTGCACGATCAGGCGGTTGCCGCGGTCCCACCGCAGGTACATCCATGCCCACTTGATGAGCACCAGCACCCGACTGCGGAACCCGATGAGGTACACGAGGTGGAGGCCGAGCCAGCTGAGCCAGCCGAGGGTCCCGCCGAAGTGGAACCCACCGGGGATCTCCGCTACGGCGGAGCGGCGGCCGATGGTCGCCATCACGCCCTTGTCGACGTACCGGAACCGGCGCCGCGGCTTTCCGGCGAGGTCGCGCACGATCGAACGCGCCGCGTGGCGCGCGCCCTGCATCGCGACCGGTGCGAGCTGCGGGAGGGTATTGCCCCGGCGGTCGGTTGCCGCCGCGATGTCGCCCACCACTAAGACCTCGGGATGCTCGGGCAGCGACAGGTCGTCGGCCACGGGGATGCACCCGTTGCGGTCGAGCTCGAGGCCGAGCGCGGCGCCGAGCGGATTCGCTTTCACGCCCGCGGCCCAGACCACCAGTTGGGTGGGGATCACCATTCCGTCGGCGAGGGTGACCTTGTCGGTCTCGACCGAAGCGATGCCGACGCCCAGCCTCACGTCGACGCCGCGCATCTGCAGCTCCCGGCGCGCTTCGTCCTGCGAGTCGGCGTGGAACCCGTGGAGGAGGTGATCCGACAGCTCGACGAGCACGACCTTCGCCCGGCTCACGTCGAGGTTCTTGAAGTCGCGGGCGAGGACCTTGGTGAACAGCTCGGCCATCGCGCCTGCGAGCTCGACCCCGGTAGGACCGCCGCCGGCCACGACCACGGTGAGCGTGCCGTCGTCGAGTCGTGCCGGGTTGGAGTTCGCTTCCTCGAAGCGTTCGAGGATCGTGGTGCGCACCGCGATGGCGTTGGCGACGGTCTTCAACGGGATGGCGTGTTCGGCGACGCCCGGGATCCCGAAGTCGGAACTCACCGAGCCCGCCGAGATGACGAGGGAGTCGTAGGGGAGGGCCGGGCCGTCTTCGAGCAGCAGGTGCCGGGCCTCGAAGTCGACGCCGGTGACGCGTGACTGGCGTACGTCGACGTTGGGTTCGCGTCGGAAGATGCCCCGCACGTTCTGGGCGATGTCGTCGGGCGCCAGTCCGGCCGTCGCCACCTGGTAGAACAGCGGCGAGAACCCGTGGAAGTTGTGCTGGTCCACGATCGTCACGTCGACCTCGGTCCCGGCGAGCTCGTTGGCTGCGGCGAGCCCCCCGAACCCGGCGCCGATGATCACCACCCGGTGTCGATCCATCCCCCGACGATACGCTCGCCCGGTTCGAGCAGGTGACACGAAAGCGACAGGGGGATCGCCGTGGCCGAGGTCGTGAACGAGATCGCGCAGCGTCGAGGTGGCGTTCCCGCGCTCACCGACGAGTTCGGGGTCACCTCGTGGAAGGAGCTCGACGAGCGGGTCAACCGGCTCGTCCACGCGCTCCGGGATGCGGGGATCGGGGCCGGCGACACGTTCGCAGTGCTGTCGGGGAACCGGCGCGAGCTGTTCGAGCTGTTCCTCGCGGCCGGGGTCGGCGGCTACGCGATGGTGCCGATCAACTGGCACTTCGTCGCCGACGAGGTCACGTACGTGCTCGAGAACTCCGACGCCGCGGCGGTGTTCGTCGACAGCCGCTTCCTCGACGTCGGCGTCGCGGCGGCCGAGCGGGTGGCGACGTGTCGGCTCCGGGTGCAGGTCGGCCCGGATGGCGGCGGCGAGCTCCCGCAGGGATTCGTCGAGTACGAAGATCTCCTCCTCGCGGCCGATCCGTCGGAACCCGAGGGGCAGGCGCTCGGGGGACCGATGTTCTACACGTCGGGCACGACCGGTCGGCCCAAGGGGGTGCGGAGCAGTCTCCTCTCGGGCGGTGCCGACACCCCGGCGTCGCTGCTCTCGCTCGTCGCGGGATCGGTCACCGGTTCGTTCGGTCTGCCTGTCGACGGGACCACCTTGTTGTGCGGTCCCGGCTACCACTCCGCCCAATGGGCGTTCGCGCTCCTCCCGATGTTGGCCGGCAGCTCCGTGGTGATGCGCCACAAGTTCGATGCGACCGAGACGCTCGAGCTGATCGACCGGGAGCAGGTGACGAACGTGCACCTCGTTCCCACCCAGTTCACCCGCTTGCTCCGCGTCGATCCGGATGCACGAGCCGCGTTCCGGGGTGAGAGTCTCGGGCTCGTGCTGCACGGTGCTGCGCCCTGCCCACCCGATGTGAAGCGGCAGATGATCGAGTGGTGGGGCCCGAAGATCACCGAGTACTACGGCGGGACCGAGGGCGCGATCATCAGCCTCATCACGTCGGAGGAGTGGCTCGCGCATCCCACGAGTGTGGGCAAGCTGCTGTCGACGGTGGAAGCGATCGTGGTCGGCGACGACGACCAGCCGGTCGGGGTCGGCGAGACCGGTCAGCTCTACTTCCGCAACCTGCTCGGCCTCGACTTCGAGTACCACAAGGAGCCCGACAAGACCTCCGCCGCGCATCGCGAGCCAGGTGTGTTCACGCTCGGCGACATCGGTTCGGTCGACGCCGAGGGGTACCTCCATCTCAGCGACCGCAAGATCGACATGATCATCTCGGGCGGCGTCAACATCTACCCGGCCGAGATCGAGATGACGATGGCCGCGCACCCGGCGATCCGCGACGTCGCGGTGTTCGGCGTTCCCGACGACGAGTTCGGCGAGCAGGTCAAGGCGGTGATCGAGGTCGAAGACGGGGTCGAGGTGAACGACGAGCTCCGGGTGCAGCTCCTGGCCTACGCCCGCGAGCACCTCGCGGGGTACAAGGTGCCGCGCTCGATCGACTTCGTCGACGCGCTCCCCCGACACCCGACGGGCAAGCTCTCCAAGCGGTTGCTGCGTGACCCCTACTGGGAAGGTCGGGGACGCAGCATCTGATCTCAGGCGGCGAGCGACTGCGCCGCGGCGGCGAGCGAGTCCTCCCAGATCCAGTCCTTCTCGAAGTGCCGGTTCAGGTCGACCATCACGTCGTACTGCCACCACAAGCCGTAGATCCCGCAGGTCACGAGGAGCACGATGACGCGCGCGACGTAGTTGTGCGCCTGGTGCAGCGACGACGGATCGGGTGACGCGACCGGTGCACCGAGCCGGGTGAAGATCGCCGACAGTTCGTGTTCTGCACCGCCTTGTCGGTAGTCGTGCTTCACGAGGTCGCTGTCGAGGAGGATGTACACGATGACCTGCACGATCCCGCCGGCGAACACCGCCAGCACCGTCCAGATCACCGGGTCTCGGAACTCCGTCGTCATCTGACGCATCGCGGCGAGGTGCGTTGCGACGCGCTCGAAGTTGGGCCGGAGCTCGTCCTGCAGTCCGCGGGTGCCGGCTTGTTCCCATGCGAACGCAGTCGCGGCATCGAGCTCCTCGATGCGGCGCGCGTTGTGGTCGCGTGATCTGCGGACGAGTTGGTACACGACGTAGATGCCGTAGATGCCGCACGTCAGGAGCGTCCATCCGAGCGCGGTCCAGAAGTTGAAGAAGTAGTCGGTCTCGTTGCGTCGCTGGTACGCGGCGCGGATCCGATCGAGCGGTGCCGCGACGGGTGCGACGACGGGAGCCGGCGCGGTCGCCGCCACGACCGGCGTCGCGGAGGCGGGTGGGGCCGGCGGCGGTGGCGGTGGCGCATCGACGGCATCGACGGCATCGACGGCATCGACCGTCTCGTCCGTAGGCTCTTCGGGCCCTTCGGGCTCTTCGGGCGGTTCCGGCGGCGGCGGGGGCTGGGTCATGCCCGTGACCCTACCGATGGGCGTCGGTGGGCGAAACGACCGCGTTGCCTCCGTGACCCCCGCGGGGGATCATGCGGGGATGGACGACCAGTCGCAAGACTTCACCCCCCGCCCCGAAGACCGGTTCACGTTCGGCCTCTGGACCGTCGGCAACCGGGGCCGGGATCCCTTCGGGCACGAGACCCGACCTCCGCTCGATCCGGTCGAGTCGGTGCGTCGTCTCGCCGAGCTGGGGGCCTACGGCGTCGCCTTCCACGACGACGACCTGATCCCACCCGGGTCGTCGGCCGCGGAGCGGGAGGCGATCCTCAAGCGGTTCCGGACTGCGCTCGACGACACCGGGATGCGAGTCCCGATGGCCACCACCAACCTGTTCTCGCACCCCGTGTTCAAGGAAGGCGCGTTCACGGCCAACGATCCGACGGTACGACGGTACGCGCTGCGCAAGACCATCGACGCGATCGACCTCGGCGCCGAGCTCGGCGCGCAGACCTACGTGCTCTGGGGCGGGCGCGAGGGGGTCGAGTG
>JBBRHS010000128.1:0-7614 GCA_038222385.1 Acidimicrobiia bacterium | reverse complement strand
CGTGATGTTCGACGTAGGCCCGCTCAGCGACCGGTCGAGCGCACTCGTGTCGGAGCTCGACCGGCGTGAGGTCGAGTTCGGCCATCAGCGCATCCAGTTGCTCGGCGTGGCCGAGGCCACCGCGACCGAACTCCGTGAGTTCGCGGCGGAGCACGGCATCGACGCCGCGTTGATCGCCGATCCGGACGGCACGATCGGACGGAAGTACGGACTCGACGGCGACGAGCACCGCGCCGTCGTCGTCGACCTCGCGCTCGGGGTCACCGCACTGGTAGGCGGCCCCGAAGATCCTGCGGCGTTCGCGGCCTGGCTCCTTCGCGCCGTCGCGGAACTGGGACTCACCGACGACGAGACTCCGATCGGCCCGCAGGCCGAGCACGGTTGACCTGATCGTGACTCCACTACTCCCCTCTCCGCGCGGCCCGCTGAGCGAGACCGTGATCCGATCGCTGCGACGCGCGGCCGCTCCGGTTGCGATCCCGCTCGCCGACGACTTCGACGCGTTCGGCGACGACGCGCAACTCGCGCTCACGTGTTGCTACGAGCTCCACTATCGCTCGTTCGCCGGCGTCGACGATCGCTGGGAGTGGGATCCGGGCCTGCTCACCCTCCGCCGCCGGATCGAGGACGCGTTCATCGATCGCCTCGTCGACGAGATCGGTCCACCGCAGACCATCCCCACCGCGTTCGTGCTCCCCTCGCTGCGCGACCTCGCGAGCGGTGAGGGCGGAACGGCCGGCCCCTCGCTGTCGCGCTTCATGGCCGAGTCGGGAACCCGGGAACAGATGCGCGAGTTCTGCGTCCACCGGTCCGCCTACCAGCGCAAGGAGGCCGACCCGCACACTTGGGTGATCCCGCGGCTGCACGGGCGCGCCAAGGCCGCCACGGTGATGATCCAGCACGACGAGTACGGCGAGGGTCACGCACCCGAGATGCACGCCGAGCTGTTCGCCACCACCATGCAGGAGCTCGACCTCGATCCCACCTACGGCACCTACCTCGATCTCATCCCGGCGTCGACACTGGCGACCGGGAACCTCGTATCGCTGTTCGGGCTGCACCGTCGCTGGCGCGCCGCGTGCGTCGGCCACCTGGCGCTCTTCGAGATGACCTCCGTCGGACCGATGCAGCGGTATGCGACGGCGCTGGAACGATTCGGCGTCGGCGCGGCAGGTCGACGGTTCTACGACGTCCACGTCACAGCCGACGCGGTGCACGAACAGATCGCCCAGCACGGTCTCGTCGCAGGCATGCTCGACGCCGAACCCGCCACTGCCGGGATGATCCTCTTCGGTGCACGCGCGCTCGTCGAGATCGAGCGGAGGTTCGCGGGCGACCTGTTCGAAGCATGGAACCGCGGCCGGACGTCGTTGCGCGCACCGCTCGAGCGCGGATACTCGGGAGCGGCGGAGGTCATCCGTGACCCAACGCCACCACTCAACGCCCTGGTGCGAGTCACTCCGCCCGCGAACGTGGGGTGACGCTGCCGCCCCCGACGTCCCTGGTTCTACACCGCGAAGGGTGCAGCCGTCACAACCTGACCGACTCCGCGCGACTCGGGTCATCGGTCGTCACCCTGGGTGGTCGGAACCGGCGGCTCCGACCGCTCAGGCGCTGCGCTCGTAGGTCCATCCGTCGCCGGCCATCAGCAGACGGTGCCGGGATCCCGGCGCGTCGGGATCACCGGTTTCGTAGCCCGCGTCGCCGTGCCACATGGCGACGATCGCCTCGTCGACCGTCCCGATCTGGGTCTCGAACAGCTCCGGCTCCCGTCGGTCGATCGTCGCGAGGGCGTCTTCGACGGTCGCGAACTGGGCGAGGTCGTGGAGGGTGACCCAGGTGGGCGGAGCGAGTTCGATCTCACCGGCGTCGCGTCGCACGATCCCGTCGGCCGGTCGGACCCAAGCGTGTTCGTGGATCTCCCCACCGTCGATGACGACATCACCCTCAGGCGCCCGGGCCACGAAGAACCAGGTCGTGAACCGCTTCGGCGCGATCTTCGGGGGACTCCAGTGCGCGTAGACGCTCAGTGCGTCGACGGCGACGACGAGGCCGGCCTCCTCGGCCGCTTCCCGCACCGCGGCGTTGCGGGCGGCCTGCAGGATCGCGGCGACCGGTTCGGTGTTCTCGTCTTCGAGTCGATCCCCGGGATCGACGCGTCCGCCCGGGAAGACCCACATGCCTCCGAACGCGAGCTTCGAGTTGCGCTGCAGCACCAACGTCTCGACGCCGGCGACGCTGTCGCGGAGGAGCACGACGGTCGCGGCCGGGATGGCCTCGGTGCCCGGCTCGGCGGCCATCGGACCGAGGCGCTCGGCCCAGGCCCTCATCCGATCGTCGGTCCCGGCCATCGGCGCACTGTACCGGCGGTCCGGGGCACCCCCACGTTCCCGAGGCTCGTTCCGTAGGGTATGCCGCATGCCGCAGATCGAATCCATGCTGCTCGCCAACCACGCCGAGGCCCACGACGGGCTCCTCTATCTGATGGGCGCGGGGTTCTCCGACGTCCGTCAGGTGGTCCCGTTCGGCCAACCGCCGCCGCCGTTCCACTTCGGGATCGGACTGAGTGTGCTCGTCGGATGGAACGAGACGAACGTCCGTCACCACATCGTGATCACCTTGGAACCCGAAGACGGAGGCGCGGTGCTCCTGAGCGCCGAGGCCGATCTCGAGGTCGGTCGGCCACCCGGTTCGGTCGAGGGCGGCGACCAACGGGCGGTGCTCGCCATGACCGGCGAGGTGCAGTTCGCGGCTCCGGGCGGCTACCGGTTGCTCGCCCTGCTCGGCAACCAGCGCCGGAGCGCGAGCTTCCGCGTCCACCACGAGGTCCCGCCTACCGCGTGAAGCGAGCCGGGACGGCACCCTCGCCGGGTGCCGTCCCGTACTCAGCCGGTCACGAGGTGATGCTGCCCGAGGTGCCGACGCTCGTGACGGTGACGAACCCGTTCAGGAACCCGGCGATGTCGTCGACCGGGTCGTTCAGCGTCGACAGGCAGTTCGGCGGCGTGACGAACGGGTTGCCCGACGAGAAGTCGATCGCCAACGGAACTACCTTCGTCCCGCGGATCGAACCGGAGGGGCAGGTCGGGATGTTGATGTTCACGACGTCCTCGAAGATCGCCGGCCCGGCCCGGCCGAGGAGGAAGTCGTCGACCCAGCTCCGCAGCGCTGCGGCCCCACTCGGGAAGTCGGGCGGCGACCCGAGCCCTTGCGACACTGCCACCGCGGGGATGTCGACGAGGGCGCCCTGGCGGGCAGCACCGACGGTCCCGGAGATGTTGGAGATGTTGAGGCTGATGTTCTGACCGTCGTTGATCCCCGAGACGAGTAGGTCGGGATTCACGTGCAGGGTGTTCAGCCCGTAGAGCACCGAATCGGCAGGGAAGCCCTGGACCGCGGTGGCGGGGTAACCGCTGAGAGTCGACTCGTTCGTCGCCGTGAGCGGGCCGGCCGTCGTCTTGCGCCCGGTGCCACTCTGGTTGGTGGCCGGAGCCGAGACCGTCACCTCGACGTTCGGGATCGTGAGCAGTTCTTCGACCGCCGCGTCGATCCCGGCGTTGGCGTAGCCGTCGTCGTTGGTGACGAGGACCCGGAACGGATTCGTGTGCGTTGCCGTGTAGCACGGTGCCGTGATGTCGTACACGCCACCACCGGCTTCGAGGCACGGGTGCGTGGTTGCGAACACGTTCGGCTCGTTCTGGAACGGCCGCAGGATCCAGGCCCGGAGACTCCAGACGTCGCCACCCTCGTCGGTCCACTCGTCGTTCGGTCCGACGAATCCGTCGGGTGCCGATGTCGACGTCACGTTCCACTCGATGCCCACGACCTGCGATGCGGGATCGGTGCCGTCGTAGAGCAGCTTGTCGGGTGCCAGCGGATCGAACGTCGCGGTCGGGCCGGTGAAGCTGAACGGGGCACCCTCGCCTGCGACGTACGCCGACGAGACCGCGCCGGCCGCGGTTGCGGCATCGGCGGTGTGGTGGGCGTTCGCGATGAACGCAGCGCTGTCGAGCTGCACCGACAGGAGCTTGCAGTCGTTGGCGCTCAGCGCCACACCGGTTTCCGGCGCGCACCAGAACGGCTCGTCGACCGATCCCGGCGCGGCGGCGTACCGATTCGCGCTCTGCAGTTGCGCGCACCCCGCGGCTACGAGCACCAGCACCACCGCACACGCGGCAAATCGTAGGTTTCGCATGTTCCCCCCGGAAGACTCCGGCACTGTGACCGCGAACCCTAATAGCGGGATCGGAGAGTGGCCAGATCAGGGCGAGATCTCACCGTGGGCATCATCGTGGGCGGCCGGCCGTCGGCTCCCCCGGGTCTCCGAGCCGAGCTCCTCCTCCGATGGGGTGCTCGATGTGCCGGAGCCTCGCTTCCCCCGCGGCCCATTCGAGTGCATGCCCCGAGTCGTCGGATCCGTCGATCCCCACGACGACCCGCCGAAGCTCCGCCTCCGTGGTCATGACCTCGAACATGGCCGCACGGGTGCAACCGGGCCAGAGGAGAAGGTCCCGACGGACCCGGGAGAGGTTCCCCTGTCGGTGCGAGCCGAACTCGGGAAGGATGACGCCATGCGCAAGTGGCTGATCGTCGGACTCCTGAGCGTGCTGGGCGCCCTGCTGTTGATGCAGTTGGTCCCCTACCGGGTGACCAATCCATCCCGACAGCAGGAGCCGGCCTGGGACAGCGCCCGCACCCGTGAGCTCGCGGTCGCCGCCTGCTACGACTGCCACAGCAACGAGACACGCACCACGTGGTGGGAGGACATCGCACCGCTCTCGTGGTGGATCACCAACCACGTGGAGGAGGGCCGGGACGCGCTCAACTTCTCCGCGTGGGGCTCCGGCGGCAACGGGGAGGCCGACGACGCGGCCGAGACCGTCACGGAAGGCTCGATGCCGCCCGACTACTACACGTGGTTGGGGATGCACGCCGACGCGAAGCTCGCGCCGGCCGAGCGCGACGAGCTCGCCTCCGGGCTCCGCGCGACCCTGGGCGGCGGCGGGTGACCACGCTCGAAGAGGTCCACATCGGAGCCGTTGCACCCGAACACCTGGCACCGGTCATCGGGACGGAACGGGTTCGGGCGCTCGAGCAGCTCGCCGAGCGGGTGCGGCTCGTGCTCGGCGGGCGCCAGGTGCTCAACATCAACTCGACCTCGGCCGGCGGCGGTGTCGCCGAGCTGCTCCAGACGTTGCTCGCGTACGCTCGGGGGGCCGGGATCGACGCCCGCTGGGTGGTCGTCGAGGGCGACGCCGATTTCTTCACCATCACCAAGCGCCTCCACGACGGGCTGTACGGCTCGTCGGGCGACGGCGGCCCGCTCGGCACGGCGGAACACCGCCACTACGAATCGGTGCTCCGCGCCAACGCGGCCGAGCTGCTGGCGCTGGTGCGGCGCGGCGACGTGGTCCTGCTCCACGATCCACAGACCGCGGGGCTCGCCCGCGAGCTCGCAGCGGTCGGCGCCCGGGTGGTGTGGCGCTGCCACGTCGGGCGCGACGAACCGAACCAAGCGACGCGGCGGGCCTGGGACTTCCTGCGGCCCTACGTCGAATCCGTCGAGGCGTTCGTGTTCTCCAAGGCCGGGTTCGCGCCGCCGTGGGTCCCGCCCGACCGCCTCACGGTGATCCCACCCTCGATCGACCCGTTCTCGCCGAAGAACAAGGCGATCGAACCGGTCGAGGCCATCGCGATCCTCCAGTACGTCGGCCTCCTCGACGGCAACCGGCAGCCTTCGACGACCTTCACCCGTCGCGACGGTTCGCCCGGACGGGTCGACCGCCATGCCGACATCCTCCAGACCGGTCCGCCGCCGCCCCCGGACGCGCCGCTCCTGCTGCAGGCCTCCCGCTGGGACCGCTGGAAGGACATGCGCGGCGTCATGACCGGGTTCGCCGACCACCTCGAGGACCTCACCGACACCCACCTCGTGCTCGCCGGCCCGAGCGTCCACGGCGTCGCCGACGATCCGGACGCGGCCCGGGTGCTCGACGACTGCATTGCCACCTGGCGCGCGCTCCCGCACGCCGTCCGTTCGCGAACGCACCTGGCGTGCGTTCCCATGGCCGACGCCGACGAAGCCGCGATCATCGTCAACGCCATGCAACGGCACGCGACCGTCGTGGTCCAGAAGAGCCTCGCCGAGGGCTTCGGCCTCACGGTCGCCGAGGCGATGTGGAAGTACCGCCCTGTGATCGCGAGCGCGGTCGGGGGCATCACCGACCAGATCGTCGACGGCGAGACCGGTCGCCTGTTGCGCGATCCCAACGATCTCGGCGCGTTCGCCGAGGCGGCTCGCTCTCTCCTCGCCGATCCCGAAGCGCGCGAGCGCATCGGCCAACGTGCGCACGCGTGGGTCCTCGAGCGGTTCCTCCCCGACCGGCACCTCGAGCAGTGGACGCGTGTCATCGCCCCCCTCGCGGCGACGCCCGACTGATCAGCGCAGGCGCCGACCGGTCACCAGGTCGATGCTGACCACCACCAGGTGTTCCGGGGCCCCGTCGATCCACGTCGTGGTGAGGCGTGACCGGGCGACCTCGGTGAGATCGGTGAGATCGCCGCCGACCAACTCGTGCGCCACCCCGCGCACGAGGACACTCCAGGCACTCGTTCCGACTCAGCTCCCGGAGCCCGGGTGTCGTCGAATCCATGTTGCTCATCGTCGACGAGTCGAACAGGCCCGCGCAGGGGCGAAGGACCCCCGGATCGGGCGGTCGATGCGGGCGCGAGGGAGGGACTTCCTCCTCTGTGCTGCGGATCCGGCAACGGGGACGATGGCTTCGCACTTGGGCCGGGCACCGGCGGGTGCCACACGACACGAGGAGCACTCCATGGCCGCATCGACCAAGAACGCCGACCAGATCGAACAACTGCTCGACCGGTTGGGGAAGACGTCGAGGAAGCTCACACGTGCCTCGGAACGCCAGGCCCGGCAGCTCGACGTCCGCATCAAGGAGTTCGTCGATCGCGGTGCGAACGCGACCGATCGGGTGCTCCGCGCGATCGACCGTGAGATCCAACGCGACATCGCGGGGATGAAGCGGGAGCTGAAGCGGCTGGAGCAGGAAGCAGAGCGGGTCCAGGAGGCAGCGAAGCAATCAACGAGGAAGAAGGCCGCGGCGAAGAAGCGGGCGGCGAAGAAGACCGCGAAGCGAAAGCCGGCGGCGAAGAAGGCGAAGAAGACCACGAAGCGACGCCCGGTGAAGCGCGTTGCGAGTCGGTCGAAGCGAACCCGGGCCGCCTGAGGGGCGTCCGAGCAACGAAGATCTTCGAATCGCGTCCGTTCGGTCCGAAGACCTTGCCGTGCGGACACACCCCCGTCCCGCGCGAACTCACCGATCGAGCGCTCATGGTTGTCGCCTGCCATACGCTGACGGTACGGCCTGACGCGACGTGAGGGTCAAGCGACTTCTCTGAGCCGCCGGCGATTTGCCGTCGGAGCTGGGCTGCCGTTCGTGAGAGACCGTTGTCGCTTGTTCGACCATGGCCGTGTTCCTGCGAGCGCGGGAGCCAAACTCTCTGGTCATGTTGTCGAATCGGAGTGGGGCAGCGCGTCATGTTGGTGCCGGCGGTGGTCGCCGGCCGTGAGGGAGGGGGCGTCATGAAGTACTT
>JBBRHS010000127.1:0-7682 GCA_038222385.1 Acidimicrobiia bacterium | reverse complement strand
AGCCACGCCGAGACCTCGCCGTAGCGCTCGGCCATCTCGTGGACCTCCGTGGTGGTCATGACGTGCACGGGAACGCCGCGGAATCCCGGCCGGAGCGGCCAGGGGACCGGCGACGCCGCGAGGACCGGACCCCGACGTTGCCTCGCGTACGGCTCGTGCCAGGCCTCCATCGCGTAGAGCCCACCATGGCCGAGTTGCACGAAGATCGCCGCGCCTTCGGCGTGTACTGCGTCGACCATCGGCGCGAGCCGCAGTGCCTTCTCCCTCGTGTCGACGCAGGTCATCCCGGGCGACGTCCGACCCTCGGCCCAGATGCACGACGATCCCTGCACCACGAGCCCCACCCCGTGGCGGGCGTTCTCGACGAAGTGCCGTGCGTAGGCCTCGGCCGCCTCTTCGCCGTCGCCCGCGCCCTCGAGCACCGGCGCGCGGTACAACCGGTTGCGGATCGTCGCACCCCCGATCCGGACCGGTTCGTGGACGACCTCCCGGTTCGCTCCGTTGCGCGGCCTCGATCGCTCGCCGGTCGGCGCCCCATCTGGTGTGTCCGGCGGCTCCACTGCGCTCACTGCTCGAGGCCGAGGTGCGCGGCGAGGTGGGAGCGGCGGATCTTGCCCGTCGGGCTGACGGGGATCTCGTCGACCACGAGCACCTGCTTCGGACGTTTGTACGGCGCCACGCGCGCCGCGAGCCACTCGTGGACGTCGTCGACCGCGAGCTCCCCCACGACCGCACAGCACACGCGTCGACCCCAGCGTTCGTCGTCGGTGCCGAACACCACGGCCTCCTGCACCCCCGGGTGGGCGAGGAGTACCCGCTCGACCTCGAGCGGGTACACGTTCATGCCGCCGGTGATCACGAGGTCGTCGCGGCGGCCGTCGAGGAAGAGGTAGCCGTCGACGTCGAGCCGCCCGAGGTCGCCGACGGTGAAGGCGTCGTCGCGCCAGGCGCGCGCGGTCTTCACCGGGTCGCGCCAGTACTCGAAACGAGCGTAACGGGGGACCGTGCACCAGATCGTTCCGTCGGCGTCGGTCTCGAGGGTGCGTCCGGGTCGCGCCCGACCGACGGTACCCGGCCGGGCCACCCATTCGTCGGGAGAGCTCACCGTGAACTGACCCTCGGTCGAGCCGTAGAACTCCCACAGCGTGCCAGGAGGGAACGCGTCGAGCGCGCGCTTCTTCAGCGGGTCGGGGCACGGCGCGCCGGCGTGCGCGACGAGGCGGAACGAAGAGAGCGGTGGCGGCCGGTCGAGTGCGAAGATCCGCTGGAGGTGCGCGGGCGCGACGAACGTAGTGGTCGGTCGGTGCGTCGCGATGGCGTGGGCGACCGGGCCGGCCTCGAACGCGCCGGTGAGCACCACGGTGCCACCAGCGAGGAGGGTTCCGGCGGCGAAGCGCAGCGGCGCCGAGTGGTAGAGCGCCGAGGCGACGAGGTGCACGTCGTCGGCTGAGAATCCCCACACCTCGCGCTCCTCGGCCAGCAGCGCGGCTGCGTCGCGCTCGCCGAGCAGGCCGCTCCACACTCCCTTGGGGATTCCGGTGGTCCCGCTCGTGTAGAGCATCGGCCGCGCCAGCGGCCACGGTGCGAGCTCGGCCCCCGATCCCGATTTCGATGCAGATCCCGACGCAGACCCCTCGGCGACGAGCAAGCCGAGCTCGTCGCCGCGCAGCGTCAGGGTCGGGTCGGCGTCGGCGAGCAGCGCCTGCTGCTCGTCGGGGAGGAGGTTCGGGTTGAGGAGCACGGGTACGATCCCCGTGCGCAGCGAACCGAGCGCGACGGCGAGGTACGCAGCCGTTCCCGACGCGATGATCGCGACCCGGTCCCCGGGTCCGAGGCCGCGGGCCGCGAGCGCACGGGCCGCGGCCCGTTGGTCGCGCTCGGAGTCGTCGGCGGTGACGACGACCGTCCGCCCGTTGTCCATGGCGGCCATCATGCCTGCTCCCCGTTGTGTCTGCTCCCCGTTCACGCCTGCTCCGGGTAGCTCCGGGTAGCGTGCCGCCGTGCTGAGCGACGTGACGAGGTCACGGCCCGGAGCCGCCGAGATCCGCCCCGCGTGGCAGGACGCCGCCGAAGAAGTCGCCGACGGCGTGTACCTCTCGCAGGGCCTCTCGAACAGCTACCTCGTGGTCACCTCCGCGGGTCGGGTCGTGATCAACACCGGCATGGGCTTCGAGGCCGGTCACCACCGCCGCCTCTACGACGCCGTCGACACGTCCCGCGTGCACGCCGTGCTCCTGACCCAGGGTCACGTCGACCACGTCGGTGGCGTCGACCACTTCCGCGAGCTCGCCGGCGATCCCACGCTGGTGATCGCGCAGGCGAACAACCCGTCGTGCCAGGCCGACGACGCCCGCATCCACCGGTTCCGGGTCAAGCGCTCCATGCCCTACTGGGCGCACGCGATCCGCCAGGCCGACGAGTTCATCCGTCGCCAACCCGCCGACGCGCCGGTGCCCGCGCAGAGCACGCCGACCCCCGACGTGCTGTTCGACGAGCGCTACGAGTTCTCGCTCGGCGAGACCACGTTCGAGTGCATCTCCACTCCCGGCGGCGAGACGCTCGACTCGATGGTGATCTGGATCCCTGATCGGGCCATCGCGTTCGTCGGCAACGTCTTCAGCGCGTTGTTCGGTCACTTCCCGAACCTGGTGACGCTGCGCGCCGACCGCCTTCGGTTCGCCCTCCCGTTCGTCGACGCGGTGCAGACGGTGATCGATCTCGAGCCCGAGATCCTCTGCACCGGGCACTTTGCGCCGATCCGCGGTCGCGACACCATCCGCGCCGAGCTCGAACGAGTGCGCGACGCGGTGCAGTACGTGCACGACGAGACGGTCGCCGGGATGAACGCCGGCACCGACGTCGCGACTCTGATGCGCGAGATCCGCCTGCCCGAGCACCTCGAGGTCGGCGAGGGATACGGCAAGGTGTCGTGGGGAGTGCGGTCGATCTGGGAGGCCTACACCGGCTGGTTCCACGCCCGGGCGACCACGGAGCTGTACCCGCTCGCACCGACGGCGGCCGCCCCCGATCTCGTGGCCCTCGCCGGTGGCCCCGCCGCCGTGGTCGACGTCGCGCTCGCCCGACTCGACCGCGACGAGGCGATCGAAGCGGTCGCGCTCCTGGAAGCCGCGCTCACGGCCGACCCCGACCACCGCGCCGCGCTGGAGGCGTTCGTCGCCGCGCACGAGGTGCTCCTCGCGCAGCACGCAGCGGAGCACGCCGACGACTTCGAGAACTTCTGGCTGACCGGCTGGTTGCGCTTCCAGATCGCGCAAGCCGGGGAACGGCTGCACCGTTCGTGACCGGAGCACCGACCGTCGACGAGCTCGTCGGCCAGCTCGTCGAAGCCGCGGTCGTGGAGACGGGTCTCGACGACTTCGGCGACTGGGCCTGGCGCGACGGGCTCGACGCGTTGGCGGGTTCGATTGTCGCCGACGCGGCCCTGAACGACGCCGGCCGCTTCATCCTGGGCTCTTGGACCCACGATCGGCTCGTCAACCGGCTCCGGGTCGTCGACTGGTGGCGGGCCCATCCCGAGGTCAGCGCGCAGCCGGTGCGGGCGCCGATCGTGGTCGCAGGGATGCTGCGGACCGGGACGACGATCCTCCTGGAGCTGCTCGCCCAGGATCCGGCGAACCGGCCGCTGATGAAGTGGGAGGGCCTCACGAGCGTTCCCCCGCCGACCGCGGCGACCTTCGATCGAGATCCGCGCATCGCCGTCGAGGTCGAGAAGCAGGAGGCGATCTACTCGATGGTCCCCGAGCTCAAGGCCGTGCACTGGGAGCCCGGCGACGGCCCCACCGAGTGTGTGGCGCTGTTCACCCAGACGTTTCGGGCCCAGGACTGGCACGGGCTGTTCCGGGTGCCGGGCTACGTCGAGTGGTTCCACGACTGCGACATGGGTCCCGCCTACGCGTACCACCGGGCCTCGCTCCAGCTCCTGCAGTCGGCAGCGCCCGGTCGCTGGGTGCTGAAGGCGCCGGGCCACCTGCTCGCGCTCGATGCGCTCTTCGCCACCTACCCCGACGCCCGTCTCGTGGTCACCCACCGCGATCCGCTCGAGACGGTGCCGTCGAGCATCTCGCTCTCGGTCACCGCGCGACCGGACTCCCTCACGAGTGCCTGGTCGGGTTCGAGCGGGGGAGGAGGGTCGGAATCGCTCGGCGAGTACTTCGCGCGACTCTGGGTCGGCGTGCTCGGTCTCATGGTCGACCGGCTCGGCGAGTTCCGCGACCGTCGCCCCGACGTGACCGTGCACGACCTGCACTACCGCGACCTCGTCGCGGATCCCGTCGGCGCGGTCGCCGCGATCTACGCCCAGTGGGGCGACGAGCTCACTCCGGAGGCTGCGCAGCGCATGCACGCGTATCTCGATGGTCATCCGCAGGGGCGCCACGGCGCCCACCGCTACGCGGTGTCCGACTTCGGCCTCGACGATGGCGATGTCCGCGATCGGTTCGCCGACTACTGCGAACGCTACGACGTGCTGGAGCCGGCGCGATGACCGGCACCGCCGATCGAGGAGGAGGCCTCAGGCTCGCGCTCGTCGGGTGTGGCGCGATCAGCGACTGGCACGCCACCGCGCTCGCCGCGGCCGCACCGCGCACGATCGTGACCGCGTGCATCGACCCCGATCCGGATCGGGCCGCGGTCGCGGCGGCACGCCAGCCCGATGCGCTCGTGTTCAGCTCACTCGACGAAGCACTCGCGAGCGACACGTTCGACGCGGTCGACCTGATGGTGCCGCACCACCTCCACGAGGAGCTCGCAACCGCATCGTTCGCGGCCGGGAAGCACGTCCTGCTCGAGAAGCCGATGGCGCCGACGCTCGACGCCTGCGACCGGATCCTCACCGCGGCCCGCGCCGCGGGGACCGTGTTCATGGTCGCCGAGAACGCGCAGTACTGGCCCGAGGTCCTCACTGCACAGCAGCTCCTCGTCGACGGTGCGATCGGTGAGCTCGTCACCGCCCGGGCCTGGCACTGCTTCCCCCCGTTCGGCGACTTCTACGCCGGCGACGACCCGTGGCGGTTCGCGCTCGCGGCCGCCGGCGGCGGGATCGCGATCGACGCCGGTTCCCACTGGCTGCGACCGCTGCGGATGTGGTGCGGTGAGCTCACCGAAGTCGTCGCGGTCACCGGTCGGCCCCTTCCCGCGATGGAGGGCGAGTCGATGTGCCGGGCGCTCTGCCGCTTCGACTCGGGTGTCGTCGCCAGCTTCGACGCGTTCCTCGTTCCGGGCGCGGTGGCGAACGTGCCGCTCTTCCAGCTCACCGGAACCGTCGGCGAGATCACGATCGACGGCATGGGCCGGGTCCGGCTCTTCGACGGCACCGACTCCAAGGGCACCGTGGTCGGCCAGGGCAACTACCTCTTGAGCTACGAGGGCGAGATGGCCGACTTCGAGGCCGCGGTGCTCGACGGTCGCGCGCCGGCGGCTCCCGCCGAGTACGCGCTCGGTGAGCTGCGCGGCGCGCTCGCGATGTACCGGTCGGCGGAAGCCGGAGCCTGGGAGCCGGTGTGGGACTGACCTTCGACTTCACCGACGCGGCGGTGCTGGTCACCGGGGGAACCCGCGGAATCGGGCTCGAGATCGCCCGCGCGTTCGTCGACGCGGGCGCGCACGTCACGATCACCGGGACGCGCGACGACGTGGGTGCCTACGACGACGTCGATCTCACCCCGTTCACGTACCAGCAGTGCCGCATGACCGAATCCGCCGACATCGACGCGCTCGTCGGGCACGTCGAGCTCCTCGACGTGCTCGTGAACAACGCGGGGGCCAATCTCCCGGGTGGACGCAACGAGTGGGACCCCGAGGTGTTCGCCGAAGTGCTGACGCTCAACCTGACCGGTGCGTTCCGCCTCACCACCGGTTGCCGGTCGCTGCTGCAGCGGAGCGGACACGAGGGAGGTGCCGCGGTCGTGAACCTCGGCTCCATGACCTCGTTCTTCGGGATGGAGTACGTGCCCGCATACGGCGCGGCGAAAGCCGCGGTCGTGCAGCTCACGAAGACGCTCGCGGTCTCGTGGGCGCGCGACGACATCCGCGTCAACGCGGTCGCACCCGGTGTGATCGAGACCGACATGACCGCGCCGATGCTCCCGTTCGACCAGCTCACCGAACCGCTCCTGGCCCGGACCCCCCTCGGCCGCTTCGGCACCCCTGCTGACATCGCGCCCGTCGTCCTCTTCCTCGCCTCACCCGGAGCCCGCTACGTGACCGGCCAGACCCTCGCGGTCGACGGCGGGTTCTCGGTGCAGGGATGACACCCCTTCGAGCGGCACAGCTGCGCGACGTGACGACCGAAGAGGTCGAGGCGTTCGAGCGCGACGGTGTGGTGTGCCTCCGCGGGATCCTCGACCCTGATTCCGTCACCGCACTCGCCGATCCGATCGACGGACTGCTCGGCGAGCCCGAGATGGCTGATCTCACCGGGATGGCAGGGATGACGGCAGGATCCGCGCCCGCCGACGGGTCGCGAGGAGGGCGCTTCCGTGCGGGGGTCGACCATTGGCGTGCGAGCCCGGAGCTGCGCGCCTTCGCGAGCGATTCCGCGCTCCCGGCTGCGGTCGGTGCGCTGCTGCGCACGAACCGGGTCACGCTCTGGGAGGACAGCGTGTTAGTGAAGGAACCCGGCACCCGGGAGCAGACGGTGTGGCACCAGGACCTCGGCTACTTCAACGTCGAGGGTGAACAGCTCTGCACCACGTGGGTCCCACTCGATCCCGTCACCGCCGCGACCGGCGCGATGCGCTTCGCCCGCGGTTCGCAAACTTGGGACCGATCGTTTCGGCCCAATTTCTTCGTGACCGACGACCCCATCCCGGGGACCGAGGGCGACACCGTGCCCGATGTCGACGAGCTGGCGGCGCGCGGTGAGGTCGAGCTGCTCTGCTTCGACCTGGGACCCGGCGACCTCACCGTGCACCACGCCCGGACGCTCCACGCCGCGGGCGCGAACACGTCGGCCACGACCCGACGCCGCGCGCTCAGCGTCCGCTACTGCGGCGACGACGCCCGGTACCGGCTCCGGGCCGGGATGCCGCCGAAGGCCCACCACGCAGGTCTGCAAAGCGGCGACGCGCTCGGTGGTCCGGAATCGCCGGTGGTCTGGCGAGCGTGACGCCACCCAACTCGCCACCGAACATCGTGTTCATCCTCGCCGACGACATGGGGTACGGCGACTTCGGGTTCTGCAACGACGGACGGTCCGAGACCCCTGCGATCGACCATCTCGCGAGTGAGGGCACCTGCCTCGCGCAGCACTACGCGGCGTCACCGGTGTGTGCGCCGGCCCGGGCGTCGATCCTCACCGGTCGGTACCCCCACCGCACCGGCGCGATCGACACGCTCGAAGGACGCGGCCTCGACCGCATCGGCCTGGGTGAACGCACGATCGCCGATCTCCTCGGCGCGGCGGGGTACGCGACGGGCCTGGTGGGGAAGTGGCACAACGGTGCGCTCGATCCCCGGTTCCATCCGACCCGACGCGGCTTCGACGAGTTCGCGGGTTTCGTGGGCGGGTGGCAGCGCTACTGGGACTGGACCATCGAACGCAACGGTACGCCGATGCCGTCCGACGGCCGCTACCTCACCGACGTGCTCACCGAAGAAGCCGTCGGGTTCCTCGACCGTCACCGCCGGGAACCGTTCTTCCTCCACCTCGCCTACAGCGCACC
>JBBRHS010000126.1:0-7701 GCA_038222385.1 Acidimicrobiia bacterium | reverse complement strand
ACTGCGACGTCGGTGGCGCCGGGCACCTGCAGGATCGACGGCGGCTGGTACCCGTCGAAGCCGAGATCGGCGTAGGCGAAGTCGTGCACGAGGATCACCTCGTGCTCGCGAGCGAAGTCGACCATGCGCTGCATGAAGTCGAGGTCGACACACGTGGTCGTCGGGTTGTGCGGGAACGAGAGCACGACCACGCGCGGACGCGGCCAGGAGTCCTCCCACGCTTCGAGCAGGTTCTCGAAGAAGTCCGCGCCCTGTTCGCTCAGGGTGGCTGCGGCGCCGGGCCGCTCGGGCCCCTGGGGACCGAGCCGCACGTGGCGCACCTCGGCACCGGCGAGGATCGGACCCCAGATGTGGATCGGGTACGACGGGCTCGGCACCAAGGCGGAGTCGCCCGGGCTGAGGAGCGTCCACATCAGGTGCGAGAAGCCCTCTTTCGCGCCGATGCTCGTGCACGCCTGCGTGTCGGGGTCGAGCTCGACCCCGAACTTCCTCTGGTAGAGGTCGGTGATCGCGAGGCGCAGCTTCGGGATGCCCCGACTGGCGGAGTACCGATGGTTCCGCGGGTTCTGGACCGCTTCGCACAGCTTGTCGACCGCGACCTTCGGGCTCGGGACGTCGGGGTTGCCGAAGCCGAGGTCGATCACGTCTTCCCCACCGCGACGGGCCTCCATCTTCAGCGCGTCGATCGCGGCGAAGACGTAGGGCGGCAGGGCGTTGATCCGGCGGAACTCCATGCGGGTCACGGTACCAGCCACCCTCCCCGCTCCCGGTAGCTTTGCGACCTTGACGACCAGCATCGACACGTTGCTCCTCGACGTCGGCGGAGTGTTCCTCCTCCCGTCGCCCGAACCGATCATCGGGGCGCTCGCACGCGCGGAGATCCCCGTCGACCCGGCCCGCACCGATCGCGCGCACTACGCAGGCGCGGCGTCGTCGCCGGTCGACGTCGACGACGACGAAGCACCCGTGGCCGACTTCTGGCGGGCGTACCTCGTCGCGTTCACGACCGAATGCGGCGTGCCGGCCGACCGGATCGACGAGGCCATCGAGCACCTCGCGAGCGAGTTCGCGACCGACGGACTGTGGATGCGCGTGATCCCAGGATCGATCGACGCACTGCGAGACATCGCGGATGCCGGCATCCGACTCGGTGTCGTGTCGAACGCCGGCGGCACGATGGCCGACCGCTTGCGGGAGCTCGAGGTCCTGCAGGTCGGCGCCGGGATGGGTGTGGAGGTCGAGACACTGATCGACTCCGGGGCGGTCGGGGTGGAGAAACCCGACCCCCGGATCTTCCGCTTGGCGCTCGAAGCGATGGGTGCCGTGCCCGAGCGGACCGCCTACGTCGGCGACATGCCCCGTTTCGACGTGGTCGGCGCGAAGCGGGCCGGCCTGCGTCCGTTGCTCATGGACCCGTTCGGGTTCCAACACCGCATGGCGTGCGAGAAGCTCACCTCGCTCACCGACGTGCTCCCCGCGCTCGGGCACTGAGCGCCCGGTTGGGTCAGGTGCTCGCGCCGACCTCGTACGGCTCCGCGTAGAACTGCGAGTACCACTTCAGGAACTTCACGATCGGGCCGTCGGTGTCGGCCAGCGCGGGAACGGGAAGGAACGTCTTGTTCTCCCAGATCGGCTGGTCTTCCTGGATCTGCTTGTTGATCTCACCGACGAACGCCTTCGCCACCGACGACGTCATCTTGGCGTCGTCGAACTTGCGGACCGTGAAGTTGAACCGGACCTGGGTGGAGTCCGCGTCGATCGGCGTCGACGTCGCGACGAGCAACGCATCGACGATGCCCGTAAACCACGTCTTCGCGATCCCGGGACCGAAGCTGTAGACGTCGATGCGACCCTCGGTGACACCGCGGGGCGTGACGTAGGTCTGCTTCGAGAGCATCGTCGCGGTGTGCCCCTCGGTGACGTAGCTCTCGCACTCGGCGACCTGGTCGGTGCCGTGCACGTAGCGGAAATGCGCGGGGTCGACGGTGTTCTCGGCCATCTCCTGGAGGATCGTCCCGATCGTGTAGCTCGACTTGTAGTAGTCGGAGAACTCGGGCGTTCCCACCTCGTCGAACACCGGCACATCCCACAGGGGGGCGATCTCCTCGGGGTGGTACCAGGCGAACACGAGGTCGTTCGCAACCACGACCGGGTAGGTGCGAACGTGCGCCTTGCGGTTCAGACGGTCGCTGTACGGGATGTTCGTGCACGCGCCGGTGCCGTCGAAGGTCCAGCCGTGGAACGGGCAGCGGATGCAACCGTCTTCCACCGCGCCGCCCACACCGAGGTGCGCGCCGAGGTGCGGGCAGAACGCGTCCTGGAGGTGGAACTCCCCCGCTTCGTCGCGCCAGAGCACGAGGTCACGGCCGAAGTACTGCAAGGCGGTCACCCCGCCGGGTTCGAGATCCTCCGGTGCGGCGACCTGGTACCAGGAGTACGGGATGGGGAACGGGAACCGCGGCATGGAAAAAGTAGAACACGTTCTCATTTCGAGCGCAAACGCAGGCCCGGCCCCGGCGGGGTCACCCGGGCCAGGACAGCCCGGCCAGCACTCCCCCGTCGATCACGAACTCCGCGCCGGTGCAGTACGAGCTCTCGTCGGACGCGAGGAACACCACCAGCTGCGCGACCTCGTCGGCCTCGCCCACCCGGCCGAGGCTCGCGAGCTTCGCGAGGTACGGGCGCGGGTCGAACCCGAGTACCTCCTTCGACGTCATCGGCGTGGCGATCGCGCCCGGGTGCACGGAGTTGACCCGGATGTTGTCCTTGCCGAGCTCGATTCCGGCCGTCTTGGTGATCCCGCGCACCGCGAACTTGCTCGCGACGTACGCACCGGTCGCCGCTGCTCCCGCGATGCCGTTGATCGACGAGAAGTTCACGATCGACCCCGCGCCGCGGGCCCGCAACGGCGCGAGCACCGCCTGCATGCCGAGGAGCGTGCCGAAGAAGTTGACCTCCATCATCTTGCGGAACGGCTCGATCGGACCGTCGAGCGGGCTCATGCCGGTGATCCCCGCGCAGTTCACGAGGATGTCGATGCCGTCGAACGCGGCGACGGACGCGTCGACTGCCGCCGCCCACGCGTCCTCGTCGGTCACGTCGAGCACGACTGCGTTCGCCGTGTCACCCAGCTCGGTCGCGAGCGCCTCCGTCGGCGCGGGGTTCTTGTCGGCGAGCATCACCGACGCGCCCTCGGCCACGAACCGACGCGCGGTCTGCGCGCCCATCCCGCTCCCGGCGCCCGTGACGAGCGCCACCTTCCCCTCGAGCCGCCCCATCGATTCCTCCTCCGTTCCCCACCCGTTGGTGCGATTGTCCACCCCATGGGTGGCGCAATCGCACCAACGTGGGTTCGGTTATTCGGGCTTTCGGTTGCCGACGACCCACATGCTGAAGAACTGGGAACCGCCGCCGTAGGCCTGGCCGAGCGCCTTGCCGGTCTTCAGCTCCACCTGGTAGTCGCCGGCGCGTTCGCGCACCTGCTGGGCTGCCTCACCGAAACGGATCATCCCCGACGCACCGATCGGGTTCGACGACAGCACGCCGCCCGACGGGTTCCACGGGATGTCGCCGTCGGGTGCGGTCGCACCGGCCTCGGTGAGCTTCCAGCCGTCGCCCTCCGCACAGAAGCCGAGGTTCTCGAGCCACATCGGCTCGTACCACGAGAACGGCACGTACACCTCGGCGACGTCGAAGTCCTCCCGCGGGTTCGTGATCCCCGCCTGCTCGTATACGTCGGCCGCGCAGTCCTTGCCCGCCTGGGGGCTCACCTGGTCACGGCCGGCGAACATCGTGGGCTCCGACCGCATCGCGGTGCCGTGGATCCACGCCTTCGGGCTCGACGACGCGTCGGCGACCTGCTCGCTGCCGATCACGAGCGCCATCGCGCCGTCGGAGCTCGGGCACACGTCGAGGTAGCGGAGCGGGTCCCAGAGCAGGAACGACTCCTCGACCATCTTCAGGTCGATGTCGGGCAGGTGGAGGTGGGCCTTCGGGTTCCGCAGCGCGGCGAGACGGTCCTTCACCGCCACGAGGTGGCCGATGTGGCGCGGCGCGCCCGACCGGGCCATGTACGCGCGGATGAGCGGCGCGAAGTAGCCGCCGGCGCCGGCGACGAGCGGCGCCTGGAACGGCATCGCGACCGTGAGGCCCCACGTCGCGTTGCTCTCCGACTGCTTCTCGAACGCAACGGTGAGCACCCGTTCGTGGATCCCCGCGGCGACGAGCTTCGAGGCGACGATCGCGGTCGAACCGCCGACGCTGCCCGCAGTGTGTACGCGGAGCATCGGCTTGTTCGTCGCGCCGAGCGCGTCGGCGAGGTACATCTCGGGCATGACGACGCCCTCGAACATGTCGGGGGCCTTGCCGATCACCACCGCGTCGATGTCGGACCAGTCCATCCCCGCGTCCTCGAGTGCCTCGACCGCGGCCTCGCGCACGAGTCCCGCGATCGACACGTCGTGGCGGGCGGTGACGTGACGGGTCTGGCCGACCCCGATGACTGCAGTGAGTTGGCCGGCCATCACACTTGCTCCACTCGCTCGTCAGCCGAGGGCACGTCGGTGGGCCTCCGCTCGCTCCACATCACACTTGCTCCCCTTCGAGCACGCAGACGAGGTTCTGCTGCAGGCACGGTCCCTGGGTCGCGTGGGCGACGCCGCGGCTCACGTCGCCGGCGGTGATCCGGGTCGCGACCTCGCCGATCCGGATGAGCCCCGTCGCCATGATCGGGTTGGCGCCGAGCGGTCCGCCCGACGGGTTCACGGGAACGTCGGGCGCGAGGCCGAGCGCAGCTCGCAGGATCGGCTCCTCGTGACTGAACTGCGTGTGCAGCTCGGCGACCTCGACCGGACCGTCGGCGACCCCTGCCGCCTCGGCCGCGAGCCGGGTCGACTCGGACCGGGTCAGGTCGCGCACTCCGAGCGCCAACGGCTCGATCCGGTGCTCGATGCCCCGGATCCACGCGGGCCGGCTGCTGGCCTTGCGGGCCAGGTCACCGGCCGCAAGCACGATCGCCGCGGCACCGTCGGTGATCGGCGCGATGTCGGCGTCGCGCAGCGGAACGTGGGTGACGGGCTCGGCGAGCAGCACGTCGGCGCTCGCGTCGCGCCCGGCAATGGCGTGCGGGTTCGCGAGCGCAGCCGTGTGACTCCTCGACGCGACCTCGGCGAGCTCTCGCTCGCTGGTGACGCCGGCCGCGATCGCGGCGCACGCCTGCAGGGCGGCGAGGTCGACGGTCGACGGCCACAGGGGCATCACCGAGTACGGGTCGTTCATGAGGTTGAAGATCTCATGGACGTCGCCGAGCGACGACTTCCCGAATCCGTAGATCAGCGCGGAGTCGACGTCGCCGACCTGGATCGAGACCCACGCCTCGTAGAGCGCCCAGGCGGCGTCCATCTCGACGTGGCTCTCCTTGATGGGCGGCCACGCCCCCACCGCGTCGAGGCCCTGCACGAAGGTGAAGGGGCCGCCCGAGAGGTAGTCGCAGGAGCCCGACACGGTGAACCCGATGTCGTGGCGCGGGATCCCCGACTGCGCGATCGCGTCGCGCACCACCGGGATGATGAACTCGACCTCGTTGCGTTCCCGGTCGTGGTCCGCGAGGTTCTGCGCGAAACCGACGACGGCGACGTCTCTCAACGCGGGACTCATGCCTTCCGCTCCTGCCTGCGGCGGGCCGCTCGGGCCCTGCCTCGGACGCCCGGCACGGGACTCGACGTCGTTCGAATGGGTCCGAGACTCATGCGTACTCCCGGTAGCTCTCGTAGGGGGTGTCGGGCTCGCCGCTCGGCTCGAACCACTTGATGCTCGCGGCGTTCGGGATCAGCTCGTCGGCCCAGACCGCCTTGACCCGCAGGCCCATGCGGACCTCGTCGGCGGGGAGACCCTGGATCAGACCGAACCACGCCGTGTTGGCCCCGTCGAGCAGGATCTGCGCGCACACGTACGGGATCTCGGGCGCGAGCTCGGAGAGTCCCGGCACGTTCACCACGCAGAAGGTGGTGACGGTGCCGACGTCGGCGACCTCGACTTCGATCTCGGTCGGCTCGCCCGACGTCGGGTCGGACCCGCGCGGCGGCACGTAGACCTGGTCGGAGTCGACCGCCCGCTGGCCGATCACTTTGCCCTCGGCGAGGCCACGCAGGTACTTGCTCGGCGCGATCCCCGCGTTGATCTCGTAGTTGAGTCGCGTCGGCGTCACGATGCCGGTGACCGGTTCCGCGTCGGGCTCGGGCGACGGGACCACGAGCGGCTCCGAGCCCTCGGGAACGAACGCCTCGATGTCGCGGATGGAACCGATCCGTTCGGCGCGCCAGCGGGGCTGCACCCGCAGCCCGACGCTCATCGCGTCGGGCGAGTCGACCGCCACCGCATGGAGCATCGCGGTGTCGGCGCCGTCGAGCTTGATCAGTGCCCACGCGAACGGGCGGTCGAGCGGTTGCTTGCCGACACGCGGCTCGGCGACCCACGTCCACGCGGTCACGACACCGGCCGGGCCGACCTGAACGAACTCGCTCAGCGCAGCCGCGGTGTACGGGTCGTACTCGGTCGGCGGGACGATGACCGTTCCGTCGCTGCCACGGATCCCCTCGAAGCGGCCGTCGCGCAGGCCGGTGAGGAACCGGCCCACGACGGGACCCGTCGAACGGGTGTAGCCGCCCGGATACTCGAGGACGTGTTGTTCCAACAACACTTCGGTCATGCGGTTCCTTTCCGAGGGGGGGACCCGGCCGGGTCAGATCGCGCGCTCGCGGCCTTGCCAGTACGGGTCGCGCAGCTTGCGCTTCAGCAGCTTGCCGGTTGGCTCGCGCGGGAGCGCGTCGGAGAAGTCGATCGTCTTCGGCCACTTGTACTTCGCGAGCCGGGGCCGCAGGTACTCGAGCAGCTCAGCGGCGAGCGCCTCGCTCGGCTCGTTCCCGGGTGCGAGCTCGATCACGGCTTTGATCTGCTCGCCCCAGTCGTCGTCGGGGATGCCGAACACCGCGGCGTCGGCGACCTTGGGGTTCGTGAGGATCTCGCCCTCGATCTCGGCCGGGTAGATGTTCACGCCGCCCGAGATGATCATGTCGCTCTTGCGGTCGCAGAGGAACAGGTAGCCGTCTTCGGTGAGGTAGCCGATGTCGCCGACGGTGAAGAAACCCTCGAGCCGGTTCTCCTCGGTCTTGGCCTTGTCGCCCTTGTACTCGAACTGCGCGGTGTCCATCTTCATGTAGACGGTGCCGGGCGTGCCGGTCTCGACGTCGTTCATGTCGTCGTCGACGATGCGCAGCGTCGAGATCGGCCACGCGGTGCCGACCGTGCCCGGGTGCTCGAGCCACTGCTCGGGCGTTGCGAGCGTTCCCCCGCCTTCGGTGGCCGCGTAGTACTCGTAGATGACCGGGCCCCACCAGTCGAGCATCTTGCGCTTCACGTCGGCGGGGCACGGCGCGGCGGCGTGGATCGCCCACTTCATCGACGAGACGTCGTACTTGGCGCGCACGTCGTCGGGGAGGGCGAGCATCCGGTGGAACTGCGTCGGGACCATGTGCGTGTGGGTGACGCCGTACTTCTCGATCTTCTCGAGCGTGTCCTCGGGCTGCCACTTGTCCATGAACACGAGCGTGTGGCCCGCGTGGAGCGCGTTGCCCCCGAACGTGGTGACCGCGGTGTGGTAGTTCGGCGACGTCACCAGGTGGACATTGCCGTCCTGGGGCGGGA
>JBBRHS010000125.1:0-7707 GCA_038222385.1 Acidimicrobiia bacterium | reverse complement strand
CCCGGACCCCGAGATCACGGCACTTCGCGCGAGACTGTTCGACAGCGACGACAAGAAACGGTAGGGACCAGAGACTTGGCCACCAAGAAGATCAGGGTCTACGAGCTCGCACGAGAGCTCGGCGTCGAGAACCACGTGGTGCTCGAGCTCTCCGAAGAGCTCAAGATCGGCGTCAAGAGCCACAGCTCCAGCATCGACAACCCCTCAGCGGACCGCGTCCGCCGACTGGCCGACTCGAAGGGACTTCGGCGCGAGCCGATCGTCGACGAGAAGCCGGCCGCGAAGGACAAGGCGGAGCCCGCGAAGAGCGAGAAGCCGGCCCGCGTCCGTTCCGGCCGCGCGCTCATCACGCCCGACGACCCCCCTCCGGTCGCACCCGACCCGAGCGCGGAACCGGCTGCGCCGGCGCACCGGGTGGTGCGTTCGAAGCCGATGCCCGCCGAGCCCCCCCTGCGCCCGGCCGTCCCGCCGCCGGCCGCGTCCCCGCCGCCGCCGCCCCGTCCTGCTCCCGCCGCGCCGGCGACCCCGGCTGCGCCCGAACCTCTGGCCCCCGCGGCGTCGACACCCGCACCCGCTCCGACGGCGCCCTCATCTGACGCGCCCGCGACCGAGCCGGTCGCGGCTTCCGCGGAAACCGCAGCTCCGGCGTCCCCGACGACACCGCCTGCCGACGCATCCCCGACTCCGCCCCCGCCGATCCTGCTCGGACCTTCGGGGAAGCCGATCCCGCCGCCTCCCGGCCAGCGCAGCAGCGGTGGACCGCGCACCGGCTCCGGTGCCGGTCGTCCCGGTGGCTTCGGTGGCGGTGGTGGCGGCGGTCGTCCCGGTGGCTTCGGTGGCGGTGGTGGCGGCGGTCGTCCCGGTGGTTTCGGTGGCGGTCCCGGTGGCGGCCCCGGCGGTGGCCCGGGTGGTCCCGGTGGCGGTCGCGGTGGTCCTGGTGGTCCTGGTGGTGGTCCCGGAGGGGGCAACCGCGGTCGGCCCGGTCCGCAGGGTCAGCGGCCCCGACGCAAGAAGCGTCGTCGTCGCGACTTCGAGGACCTGGGTCCCGCATCGCTCTCGTCGCTCACGCCCGACGATGTCCCGATCCCCGAGGGCGAGATCCTCATACCGCGCGGCAGCACCGTGCAGGAGCTCGCGCCCCGGTTGAACCGCAAGACCGGCGACATCGTCCGCATCCTGTTCGACGCGGGCGAGATGGTCACGGCAACGCAGTCGCTCGCCGACGAGATGATCGAGCTCATCGCCCAGGAGCTCGGCGCCGAGGTCCTGCTCGTCGAGCCCGGCCAGGAAGCCGAGCTCGAGCTGCAGGCCATGCTCGGGGAAGACGAAGAAGACGACGAAGCGCTGCTCGAGCCGCGCGCCCCGATCGTGACCGTGATGGGTCACGTCGACCACGGCAAGACCACGCTCCTCGACACGATCCGCCACACCGACGTCGCGTCGGGGGAGGCCGGCGGCATCACGCAGGCCATCGGTGCCTACCAGGTGGAGCGCGACGGTCGGAAGATCACCTTCATCGACACCCCGGGCCACGAGGCGTTCACCGCCATGCGCGCCCGCGGTGCCGAGGCGACCGACATCGCGGTCCTCGTGGTCGCGGCCGACGACGGTGTGATGCCCCAGACCATCGAGGCGATCAACCACGCCAAGGCGGCCGAGGTGCCGATCGTGGTCGCGGTCACCAAGACCGACCGTGAAAACGCCGACCCCACCCGCGTCCGCCAGCAGCTGTCGGAGCAGGAGCTGGTGCCCGAGGAGTGGGGTGGCGACACCCTGGTGCTCGACGTCGCCGCACCGGCGGGGATCGGGGTCGAGGAGCTGCTCGACAGCCTCATCCTCGTCGCCGACGCCCAGCTCGAAGAGGAGCTGCGGGCCAACCCGAAGGCCCCGGCCCGGGCATTCGTGCTCGAGGCGAACCTCGACCCGGGCCGCGGTCCGGTCGTCACCGCACTGGTCGAACGGGGAACGCTGCGCGTCGGCGAGCCCGTGGTCGCCGGTGGGGGATGGGGCAAGGTCCGCGCGATGTTCGACGAGCGCGGCAACGCCGTCACCGAAGCCGGGCCGTCGACGCCCGTCGAGGTGCTCGGTCTCGACGACACGCCGCTCGCCGGCGACGAACTGCGCGTCGCGCCGAACGAGAAGGTGGCCCGCGCGGTCGCCGAAGCCCGTGCGCACCGTCGACGGGCGTCGAACCTCTCGCACCCGATGATGCTCGCGGGCGGGGCCCGCCTCGAAGACATCTTCGCGATGGTGCAGCGGGGCGAGGTCGCCACGCTCAACCTGCTCGTGAAGGCCGACATGCAGGGCTCGCTGGAAGCCCTCACCGAGGCGCTGCGCAAGCTCGACCAGGAGCACGACGAGGTGCGACTGTCGTTCGTGCTCCGCGGCGTCGGCGGGATCACCAAGTCCGACGTCGACCTCGCCGCGGTCTCGAACGCCACGGTCATCGGCTTCAACGTAAGACCTGACCGCCCGGCCCGTGAGCTCGCCGAGCAGGAGAAGGTCGAGCTCCGCCTCTACGAGGTCATCTACCAGGTCCTCGACGACGTCTCGAACGCGCTGCTCGGCATGCTCAAGCCCGAGTTCGAAGAGGTCGTCACGGGAGAGGCCGAGGTCCGCGAGATCTTCGGTGTGCCCCGCATCGGCAAGATCGCCGGCTGCTTCGTGCGCCATGGCACCATCACCCGGGGTTCCCAGGTGCGGTTCCTCCGGGACAGCACAGTCATCTGGAAGGGCTCGATCGCGTCGCTACGGAGATTCAAAGACGACGTGCGAGAGGTCAGGGAGGGCTTCGAGTGCGGTATCGGCCTCGAGAACTACCAGGACCTCAAGCCCGGCGACCTGATCGAGACGTTCGACGTCAAGGAGATCGTCCGCACGGCTTCGTGATCGGGAGCGCAGCGTCGTTGCCGGACAAGCGGTAGGCCGACCCACCGCGGCGGCGCGACTCCCGTGAATCCTGTGAATCCTGTGAAGTAGTGGGGCGTGTGGGGTTTGAGGGGTTATCGGACTCCCTGTCGTTGATGTCCCGCCCTCGTTCGACGATGACGGCAGATGTTGCAGGAACTGCGCGCCGCTCGCACCGCCCTCGAAGCCGTTGCCCACGGCTTCGAGCCGGCCGCGTGCTCGGGCCGTGAAGCCGTCGAGCTCATGGAGGAGCTCGGCGCCATCCACCGCCTGACCGACGGCGTCACCGCCCGGGTCGCGAAGCGCATCGCCGACACCGACGCCCACGTCAGCCACTGCGACCGCAGCGCGGCCGAGTTCTGCGCTCGGACAATCGGCGCGGTTCCGAAGGCCGGCAACCCCGGTTTCACGACGCACATCATGATCGACCACGAGACGCTCGAGCGTGGCGAAGCACTCCGGGGCGAGACGTGCGAGATCCCCGGCGTCGGGCCGGTCAGCGCGGAGTGGGTGCAGGAACTGCTCGGTGAGGCGTTCGTGACCGCGATCATCAAGAACGGCAAGGACATCACGACGGTGGCCCACATCGGGCGTCACATCCCGGCCGAACTTCGCACGGCGATGATCGCCCGCGGGCGTGAATGCTCGATCGAAGGCTGCCACTGTCGCGACTACCTCGAGCTCGACCACTGCGAGATCGACTTCGGCAAGGACGGGCCCACCGCCTTCTGGAACCTCGACTGGCTCTGCTCGGTCCATCACCGGCGAAAAACCCAGGGCTGGCATCTCGGCCCGCCCGATCCCGTCACCGGAAAGCGGAAGCTCACCCCACCAGGCGAGTCCCACCGCGCCGCGTGACGAACGGCTCGAGAACGGGCGCGCCTCCGCTGACCCTCGTGATGCGACTCGTAGGACCACTCGGATGAGCAGCTTCACGAACCCGGCGACCCCGGCGGGGAGGCCTGACGGTGCGAGACTGGTCTCGTGCACGCAGCCGCGGTCAGCTTCGAGCTCCATGTCCGGCAGAGCCGGTCGTTGAAGGCGAAGCGGGCCGCGGTCCGGCCGATCGTCGACGGGCTCCGACACCGGTTCAAGGTGTCGGTCGCCGAGGTCGACCATCAGGACCAGTGGCAGCGGGCGACGATCGGAGTCGCGGTGGTCTCGAGCAGCGATGGTCACCTGCGGGAGGTGCTCGAATCCGTCGAGCGCTTCATCGCGAATGCGCCGGAGGTCGAGCTCCTCGACCGGGAGACCGCGTACCTCGATCCCGCCGACTCCGAACTCCCCGCCTTTGAATTGGGGGAACCGTGAGCAAGGGCCGCGCGCCGCGGAAGTACCCGCGCACGGCGCGGGTCAACGAAGTGGTGCGCGAGGTGCTCGCCGAAGAGATCGAACGGCTCTCCGATCCGCGGCTCGGCTTCATCACCCTCACCTACGTCGAGGTCAGTCGCGACCTCCGGCACGCGAACGTGTACTACTCGGCGCTCGGGAAGAAGGGCGCACAGCAGACCGAGGAGGAGGTCGACGCGACCGCCGCGGCGCTCGTGTCGTCGAGCCGTCACCTGCGCTCGGTACTCAGCCGGGAGGTTCGCCTCAAGTACCTTCCTGAGCTGCACTTCAAGGTCGATCCCTCGATCGCCCGGGGTCAGCGGGTGGAGCAGATCCTCCGCGACCTGCGCGACGGGGAACGGCCGACCGGACTCGAAGACGGGGGAGTCGCGTGATGGAATCGAGTGAGGACATCGGGGCCGCGCTGAAGCGTGCCGCGGAGCTGATTTCCGACGCGCCCGTCGTCGCGCTCGCCTGTCACGTGAGCCCCGACGGCGACGCGCTCGGTTCCATGCTGGGGCTGCACCACTCCCTCCGCCTCGCGGGTCGGAACAGCATCGCCTCGTTCCCGAGCCCCTTCCTGGTGGCCCCGCACTACCGCGAGCTCCCCGGTCTCGAGCTCCTCGTGCCCCCGGGCGAGTTTCCGGCCGAACCCGACGTGATGGTCACATTCGACTGTGGTTCGACGGCGCGCCTTGGCGATCTCGAGCCCGCAGCGAAGGCCGCGCGGGAGCTGATCGTGCTCGACCACCACGTGTCGAACGACCGGTACGGCTCGGTCAACGTGATCGACCCCGACGCCGCCGCGACGAGTGTGGTCGTGCGCCGGCTGATGCAGGAGCTCGGCCTCGACCTCGCGCACGAAGCGGCGGTCTGTCTCTACGCGGCGCTCGTCTGCGACACCGGTCGGTTCCAGTACGCGACCACCACGCCGGAGGTGTTCGATCTCGCCCGTGAGCTCCTCGCCTACGACGTGCCGGTCGAGCGCCTCAGTCGCACGCTCTTCGAGGAGCACCGCTTCGCCTACCTCCAGCTCGTGGCCGATGTCCTCGGACGCGCCGAGTTGTGCGTCGACGAACGCTTCGTCTGGACGTCGGTCACCGTCGACGACCTCGAGCGTCACGGGGTGACGATCGATGAGGCCGAAGGGCTCATCGACCTCGTCCGGCGGACCGCCGAGGCCGAGGTGAGCTGCGTCCTCAAGGAGGAACCCGGCGGAACCGTCCGCGTCAGCCTCCGATCACTCGGCGACATCGACGTGTGTCGGGTGGCCGAACGCGAGGGCGGCGGCGGGCATCGCTTCGCGGCCGGGTTCACGAGCTCCGATCCGATCCCCGAGGTCGTCGCCCGCATCAAGGCCGCCCTCCGAAAAGCCGCCCTCTGAAAAGCGGCCTTCCGAGGCGCCTGAACCTAGGGTGCTGACGTGCTCGACGGATTGCTGGTGGTCGACAAACCTGCTGGATGCACGTCGCACGACGTCGTGGCCCGTGTCCGCAAGGCCGCCGGTCAGCGCAAGGTCGGCCATGCGGGAACCCTCGATCCCGACGCGACCGGGGTGCTGCTCGTCGGTCTCGGTCGCGCGACGCGGCTCATGCGGTTCCTCTCGATCGAGAGCAAGTCGTACCGCAGCGATGTCGTGTTCGGTGTGGCGACCGACACCCTCGACGCGGCAGGGCGGGTCGTCGACCGTCAACCCATGACCGTCGACCGCGAAGCCCTGGTCGAGGTGACTCGACGCTTCATCGGCGAGATCGACCAGGTGCCCCCGATGGTCTCGGCGGTGAAGATCGGTGGTCGTCGCCTCCACGAGATCGCCCGAGCGGGCGAAGAGGTCGAACGCGCCCCGCGGCGGGTGCGCATCGACCGGATCGAGGTCGAGGCGCTCGAGCCCGGCCCGTACCCCGTCGCCACGATCGTGGTCGAGTGCGGGAGCGGGACCTACATCCGGGCACTCGCCGCGGACCTCGGCGCTGCTCTCGGCGGGTTCGCCCACGTCGGCACCCTGCGTCGGCTGAGCGTCGGTTCGTTCACCCTCGACGAGGCCCACTCCCTCGACGCGATCGAGGCGGATCCGGCCGGACTGCTCCTCGCGCCGCTCGACGCCGTGCGCGACCTGGATCCGCTCGCGGCCGACGACGAGATCGCCCGGGCGGTTGCGCACGGCTCGGTCTTCCCCGCCGCTGGGCTCCCGGTCGATCCCGACGCCGCGGGTCCGTTCGCGGTCGTGGGTCCCTCAGGTTCGTTGTTGGCCGTGTACGAACGGCGGGGCGCGGCGTTGAAGCCGGCGGTGGTGGTGAGCACGTGAAGGTGGCACGCGATGCCGGCGTCGCGGCCGAGCGGGGGAGCGGCGAGCGGGGGAGCGGCGAACTGGGGAGCGTCGTCACGATCGGGGCGTTCGACGGCGTCCATCTCGGTCATCGCGAGGTACTCCGCCTGGTGAACGACCTCGCCCGCGCGCGCGACCTCGAAGCCGCGGTCGTCACCTTCGACCGGCATCCCGCGCAGGTGGTCCGGCCCGACTCCGCGCCGAAGCTGCTCACGACCCTCGACCAGAAGCTGGAACTGCTCGAGACCACCGGCCTCGTCGATGTGGTGTGCGTCCTCACCTTCGACGAAGCTCGCAGCACCGAGACGGCCGAGGAGTTCGTCGAGGAGACACTCGTCGGGCAGTTGCACGCACGACTCGTTGTCGTCGGAGCCGACTTCCACTTCGGCCACAAGCGCGGCGGCAACGTGGCGCTCCTCGAACGGATGGGTGTGGTCCACGGCTTCGAGGTCATCGGCCTCGGACTGGTCTCGCCCGAAGGTGTCGGGGGCGAGCCGGTCTCTTCCACCCGGATCCGTCGCCTGCTCGACGAGGGTGACGTCGCCGGGGCGGCCGCGCTCCTCGGTCGTCCCCACGCGGTCCGTGGCACCGTCGAGACCGGAGACCAGCGAGGCCGTGAACTCGGCTTTCCCACCGCGAACCTCGCGGTCGCCCCGGAGTTGTGCCTGCCGGCCGACGGGATCTACGCCGGGACCTTCGCCGGCGCCGACCGCATCGTCCGGCCGGCGGCGATCTCGCTCGGCCGCCGCCCGACCTTCTACGAGAGCGCCGAGGTCCCGCTGCTCGAGGCCTTCGTGCTCGACTTCAGCGGCGACCTCTACGGCCAGGCCGCCGAGGTCGGGTTCCTCGAGCGGCTCCGGGGCGAAGAGAAGTTCGACTCGATCGACGCGCTGATCGAGCAGATGCGTCGCGACGTCGACGCCACCCGCCGCATCGTCACGCTCTGACCAGGAGTCGACCATCAAGAGGGTCCGACCTGCACGGGACGTGCATGTTATGCTCCCCGGGTTCGTCGGAACGTCCGACGAGCACCCCGCTGTAGACGAAGGTCTCGCCTCGCGCATGCCCGATACCACTGCCACGATCGCTGAGCACCGCCTCCACGAAACCGACACCGGTTCACCGGAGGTGCAGGTCGCGCTCCT
>JBBRHS010000124.1:0-7815 GCA_038222385.1 Acidimicrobiia bacterium | reverse complement strand
TGAGCCACCACCCAGCATGTCGAGCTCGCCACCCGGTCCTTGCAAGCCGATGAACGCCGAGCCGGCGAAGATCACGACACAACCGAGGCCGGCCCGGCGGCCCAGGAACTCGTGGACGACGACGATCCCCACGAGCAACGTGAGGGGCCCTCGAGGTTCAACAGCAACGAACCCGCGATCCCGCTCACCCGTTCCAGCCCCAGCATCAACAGCACCGGCGCGACGATCCCCCCGAGAACACGATCCCGGCCAGACGCGGGACGTCGGCCCGTCGCATCGATGCCCCGCTAGAAGCGTCTTGACCTTCGAGTCGGCTCGAACCTTTACAGTCGACAGCATGAGCACCTACACGATCGGCCAGGTCGCGGACCGGAGTGGCTTCACAGCCTCCGCGCTCCGCTACTACGAAGGGGTCGGGCTCGTGCACCCGACGGCGCGGTCCGAGGCGGGGTACCGGATCTACGACGATGATGCCGTGAGCCGCTTGGCGTTCATCGCCCGGGCCAAGCAGCTCGGTTGCTCGCTCGACGAGATCACGGACCTCGTCGGAATCTGGGACGGTGACGACTGCGAACCGGTGCAGCGGCGGTTCCACGACCTCGTCACGGAGAAGATCGCGGCAACGCAACGTCGGATTGCCGAGCTCACCGCGTTCGGCTCCCAGCTGCAATCTGCAGCAGCCCAGCTCGGTGCGGAGCCGACCGACGGCCCCTGCGACGACCAATGCGCGTGCGTCTCCGACGGAACCCCGGCGAGCATCCCTTTCGCGCTGGTCGCGGGTCCGACCGATCCGCCGATCGCGTGCACCCTCGACGGTGGTTCGATTCCCGATCGGGTCGCCGACTGGCAAGCGGTTCTCCACACTGCCGGAACGCGGCGGGCGACGGAAGGTGGCGCCCTGCGAATCGAGTTCGACGAACACGTCGATCTGGCCGAGGTCACCCGCCTGATGGTCGCCGAGCAGGGGTGCTGCACCTTCTTCTCGTTCGTGGTCACGGTCGACGCGCGAGGCATCGCACTGGAGGTCGCGGCACCCGACGCCGCTGCTGGGATCGTCGGCCTCGTCTTCGGAGCGGCATCGTGAGCTGTCGCGGACTCCGCGCCGTCGCCGCGGCTGCGTGCGTTGCGTGTTGCATCGGGCCGACCCTATGACCGGTAGTAGAGCAACCGAAGGCTGGATCGTTCGTGGCCCGCCGCGATCTTCACGGAACCCTGATCTTCTTCTGCTTGACGCCGATCCGTCGCACGGTTAGGAAAGGCACCGACCGACGACTCTCTGGGGGGACGATGAGGAACCTGGTCCGACGAGGACGCGTTCTCGGCTTGATGTTCGCGCTCACGATCGTGGCGACGGCCTGCTACTCCGCCAACACGCCCTACGACGGCGGCCCGCTGGACGACCCGGTGACAACCCAGACGCTCCGCATCGGTCCCTACGACCTCGCCGGCATCAACCAGCCCGGCTGGGAGGTCTTGGGCAACCGCACCATCCCGAGGCCGTCCGGCAATGTGGCGATCAAGCGCGTCGATTTCAACGTGGTCGACGCTGACGGCAACGACGTGCCGATCCACATGGTGCACCTCCACCACATCGTGGTGAGTGACGAGGGCAAAACGGACCCGCTCTGCGGGGGCGGCACCCGATTCACAGGCACCGGCCTCGAGCGGACCCCGACGATCCTCTGGGGCGACTACGCGTACCTCTCGAGCGCCGGCAGCCCGTGGAAAGCAAACTTCCACCTCCACACGACGACTTCCATGCCCGCCGACGACGTGTACATCGAGTACAAGATCCAGTACGAGACCTACACCGACCCGTCGGAGTTCCGTGGGACGACGCCGTACTTCCTCGACGTGACCGGCTGCGGCCAGGGCTCGATCTACGACGTTCCCGGCGACGGCGGTCCCGGGAGCGTGCACACCGCGAGCCGGACATACACGGCCCCCGATGACGGCGTCGCAGTCTTCGCGGGCGGACACGTCCACACCGGTGGGCTGGACGCCTCGGTGACCCGCGACGCGACCGGCGAGGACTATTGCACGACCACGGTCGAATACACCCCGACGACCCACCACCCGTACCATCCGAACCACGGCACGCTGGACCGGATCTCGAACTGCCTGATGCACAGCGAGGTGAACGCCGGTGAGACGTTCACGCTGCGGGCCCGCTACGACAACGAGATCCCGCTTACCAAGGCGATGGGCATCGTCCTCATCCACGTCTGGCACCCCGACTCCTGATCGGATTCGGATAGCCCGGTGGGAACGTTGACCCTGACAGTTGTCGTTCGTGGGCGCTGAGGGACTCGAACCCCCGACCCCTCCTTGTAAGTCGCTCAAGACCCGACTTTGGGGTGCGACCCCATGGCGTCGTAGCAGGTCAGGTCAGGTGCCGCGTCTGCCCGGTCGGCTCGGATCACGTCGAATCCGGTGGGCAGGGTGACAAATCCGTGACACGCAGCGGTCCCCTCTTCCGCGAAAGAGGGGACCGCGCCACCTCCGCTGAAAAGAGGGGCGAATCCGGGCTTGACATTTCACAGAAAGAGGGGGTCGAGGCGTCGCGTCAGCGTCGAAAGGGTCGGCCCGAGGACCTTCTCGAACGCATCTCGTCGAACGCGACGCGCCCTGTCACCCGTGCCGCTTCTTGTCACTCTCGACATCTCGGGCGCACTTGTCACTCATTGTCACTCACGGCAATTCGAGACGCACTCCCGATCGTTCCGCGTCGGTCGAATCGAACAGCGCGTGGGTCGACGCGAGGCGCCCGTCAACTGCCATCCGGTCGTTCCACGGCATGCCCGCCGACCACCGCCATGCGTACGCGAGCGTGCGCGCGTAGAGATCGCAGCGGCCGTCGCGAGACAGGGCGCGCAGCGCGGTGAGGTACTCGTTCCGGAAGACGATCGGGATCAGGATCCGCGACTGCTCTACGGCGGAGAGCTCGGCGCACATGGCTGCTCGCGCGACTCGACCGTTGCCGTCGTCGAACGGGTGGACCTCGGAGATCAGGAAGAGCTGGTACATCGCACGAGGAAAGCCCGGCGGAAGTTGATCGGCTCGGCGGAAGCCCTCCGCCAGCGTGCCAACGACGAGTTTCCAATCGACGAAGACGTAGGACCCGGCCTGATTGCGGGTGTTCTTGAACTCGCCCGGCCGTTTGTCGGGTCGGCCACCCATGATCGCGCTGTGTCGCAGACGCAGGAGCTCCAGAAGCTGCTCCGCGTCAGCGGGCACCGTCGCGCGCCCGACCGGATCACTCACGACGCGGTAGGTACCGAGTACGTCGTGCGCGTCCTCGGGTCGGTTTGGCGGCACGTCTCCGGTGTCGATGATCTGTTCGGCCTCTTCGATCGCGAACTCGGTGCCTTCGATGAAGTTCGAGAAGTACGCCTCGAAGAACGGAAGTGTCCGGTCTCGGTCGCCAGGCGGAGCGGCGAGCAGAGCGGGGATGTCGGCGCTGTCGGGCAACGACGACAGGTAGCCGGCCAGTTCATCGAATCGTTCGATGCGCGCGGGATCCCATTCGCGAACCGCTGCGCGCGCGGTGAGGAGTCTGCCTGCTCTCGCAGCCCGTACGGGACGCGTGCCGGCGACCGCGCCCACGAGGTCCGCGATCTGCGACTTTCGGTCGGCAACGCCGACCTCGTCCGTGAGCTCGACGGCGCGGTCGCGAAGTTGCTGGAGCCAACCTTGCGGTCGGAGTTGCGTTTTGGCGACGAGCCAGTCCTCGAGCTCGGGTCGCGAGAGGGTGCGCGCTGGTTTCCCGGCGCGGGCCCGAGAGAGCGCCAGGTTGTCGACCAGGGTCCGCGCGTCGGAAGTCACGTGGAGCCCGCCGGCCCAGGGTGGGTCGTCGTCGAGCGGTCCCGGGCCTTTCCGGGGGCTGATCACGAGACCCGGCAGCGCGAGCTCACGCGCGCGGCGGTTGGAGACGACGTAGAGCACTCCGTCGACCGGCATGCCGTCGTTCGCTGCCGATCGATCGGCGATCAACGCATCGGGAATCAACTCGGCCAGGACCGCCCAGCGGTTTCTCTCGATCAGCGTCGCCGGCCGTGCCGTGAGGTCAGCGGTGTAGACGCCTGGTGCCAACCGGCGGATCCGTCCACCCTCGATCGCGCGGCTCAAGGTTGCGGGCGCGGCTGTGCCTGCGAAGAACACCGATCCAGCGTTGGTCGGCCAGGGAGTCGAAGGGCGGCGAGGCATGAGATATCGGAACTTTTCGTCCTGAGAGCCAGAATAACGGAAACGAATGTCCCGAGAGAGCCAAGATCGGAAGGGATCGTTCCGAGAGCCGGGGTGTCGATTGCATCTCGATCCTCACCAACCCATGAGTCGCCGACAGCCGACTGATCCAGGTGGTCTGACCTGGTCTCTCTCGTGGGCGCTGAGGGACTCGAACCCCCGACCCCCTCCTTGTAAGAGCGGACCGAGAGGCGGATCGACACCGAACGAGCAGGAACGAGAAGGGCACGACCCCGCTCGACGCGCACCGATCGGCCCTGACCGGTCCCGTTCCGTCGACCAGATCTTGGTACCCGCGCGAAACTTCGGTGACCCGCTACTTCGGGCCGGTTTCGTGTCGCGCGACGGGCCTCGTTTGGTATGGCCTCATGTCGAGGCCGAGGAAGGGAGCACGCGCCTTCGACTCATCCAGCCATCGACTCGAGGCGACCGACGCTAGGCACGGTGCCAAGTCGCGCCACGGCCCGTGCCGTCGTTCGTGATGACGCCATCACTCTTGAGCTCGGTGAGGACGAGCCGGATCGTGTTGTCGCTCACGCCGGGAACGGCCCGGCGTACCTCGGCGATCGTGAACGTCGAGGGCGCGTGCAGGAGCACGAAGTCACGGACGCGGCCTTGCTTCGTCACGCCTGCAGTTCCGGCAGCGACTCGCGCGGTGAATCGGTCGTACGCGTCGCCGAGTCGGTGGAGGAGATAGCCGGCCCACGGCCACAGGTCGTGTCTGGCGTCGTCGAACCAGCCGCGCGTCGACTCGCCGAGCGCGATGTAGTAGTCGGCGTTCGTGTCGTAGATGAGCTGTTCGAGGCTGACGTAACGACCGACGCCGTACCCGGTGTGCTCCAACAGGTATGTCGTCGCGAGCCGGGCGACGCGACCATTGCCATCGCCGAATGGGTGAATGCAGAGAAAGTCGAGGACGAACGCCGCGCACACCAGTAGCGGGTGGTGCTCACCGCGATCGAGCGCGTCGCAGGTGCGGGCGACGAGTTCCTCCATGAAAAACGGCGTCTCCTGCGCGCCCACCGGCTCGAACCGCACCGTGGTGGTGCCGTCGGGTTCGCGGTCGACGACGAGGTTGTCATCGGTCTTGAAGGAGCCGCCGCGCCCATCGACGAAGGAGAACAGCAGGCGGTGCAGATGCAGCACCAGGCCGATATTGAACTCGCCCGGGTCCTCCTGGTTGAGGTAGTCGAGAGCCGCGCGATAGCCGGCGAACTCCGCCTCGCTTCGGTTCCTGAACCGCTGCGCGTGAGCGGAGACGAGCCTGGTGACCCGCGCCTCCTCGACGACGACTCCCTCGATGGCGCTCGAGGCGGTGATCGACTCGATGCGGGCCTGCGCTCGGAGCGCGTCGAGAAGCTGCGGAAGTTGGTCGGCGTACCGCCCTTCGGCTCCGGCAGCCCGATCGATGTGTCGGAGCATCTTGACGATGTCGCCTGGAACGGGATCGAGCGTGTGGGGCCGCTGGAAGCTCCTCATAGAACACCCCAAACCTACCAAGATTGACGATGGTTGGTGAGTTTGAGCGGTTCCAAGGGTGCGATCTATCGATTCTCTATCTATCACTTGACAATATAGCGATGCGTGATAGATAGTGGGTGGGTGAGCGACGCCGGTGCATCTCCAGACCCGCAATCGTTCCTTCCGCTACCCCAGGCCCAGTTCCATGTGCTCGTGACCCTCACGGCCGGCGACCGTCATGGATACGCGATCATGGGAGCTGTCGAGGAGTCCTCGGGCGGCGTGGTTCGTATGGGCCCGGCCCCGCTGTCCGGCACGCACAAGAAGCTCGTGGCGCGTGATCTGGTGGAGGAGTCCCATCGCCGCGCGTCGTCGGATGACGACGAGCGACGCCGCTACTACCGCTTGACCGGGCTCGGTCAGGCCGTCTGCGCGGCCGAGGCAGACCGGCTCTCCGCATTGGTGTACGTCACCCGCTCGAACCTGCGTCCGGGACTCGCGTGACATGGGAGCCGGCTCGGCAGTTCGGGTGTACCGGAGCCTCTTGTTGCTCTACCCGCGCGACTTCCGAGATCGCTACGCCGATGACCTCGTGCAGACCCTCACCGACCTGTCCGGTGAACTCGGGTCGCGAAGAGCTTGGCGTCGGGTGACGCTCGATCTCGTCATCACTGTGCCGCGCTACCGAATGGAGACACTCATGAACGAGCAACACAGTTCCACCGCCCTGACAGTGGCGGTCGTTGTGATGGCGGTGGCCGGGATCGGCAGCGTGCTCGTCGGCTTGTATCCCGGAGTACTGCTGTTGCCGCTCGCCGCCGTCGTGGGAATCACGCAACGCAGCAAGCTGGCACGTTCGTTCGACGTGGCAGGTGGCACCAGACTCCGGCACAAGCGCCTGACGATCGCGGCCGTGCTCGGCCTGTCGCTCCCGGTGATCTACCTCGTCAGTCTGCCCATCCTCGGTGACCACTGGGGTGCTGACGCCGTGGTGGCGTTCGGCCTGTGGACCGCGGTACTGATCGCCGCGGTCTGCTACTTCATCGCCGGAATCGCTACACCGAAATCGCGTGCCATTTCGTAGCGACCCCGCCGAACACACTCTGGCCGCTCGCGATCATCGGTCTCGTGCTGGCCGTGCCCGCGGCACGAGCGTCCATCGGCACCCGCCCAAATTGCCCTCGTTCTGGCGCGGCCTCGCCCAAGCGTGCGTCCTCTCCCTCGGCCCCGATGGCGAAGAGGTCCTGCTAGGAACACGAGGCCACTTGCAGTTCTTGTTTCGTGGGCGCTGAGGGACTCGAACCCCCGACCCCCTCCTTGTAAGGGAGGTGCTCTGACCAGCTGAGCTAAGCGCCCGGAGGCGTCAACGCTACCGGCCGGTGAGCAGATTGACCGCCGGTGGGCCGGGGTTCGCCGTCGGGACGCCGGGGGGACGAGCGTCCCGACGAACACCTTGCGTCACCCCGACCCACCGTTGTGGCGGATTGGTGCGATGTGAGATCACGCCGTGCGGACGTTGATCTCCCACTCCATGATCACGGGCGGGCTGACCTTCGGTGGCCGGCCCCGCTTGCGCTTCTGGGCGATCACCTTGCCGTTCACGATGATCTCTCCACCCCAGACGCCCCACGGCTCCCGCCGATCGATCGCGGCAACGAGGCACTCCTCGCGCACGACGCAACCCCGACAGAACGCCTTCGCCCGTGCCATGTCGTCCAGCTGCTCGGAAAAGAACAGCGTGGTCAGCGACGCAGACCCGTCGGCACACCGGGCCTCGTCCCGCCACTCCTCGTCTTCGAACTCGACTGCGTACATCTCGCCGCTTCCCCTGCATCTCTCGTGTCGGTATCTGCTGTGTGTGCTGGTGGCGCGTCGTGGTCGGTGGTCGGAAAGGGTCCCGAACAGCAGAAAGGCCGCCGGGTTGCCCCGACGGCCTGGTGACTCCTTCGCAGCTTCGCTGCTCAGGGAGCGTTCACCGGACGCCGGGGCCGCACGTGCTTGCGGTCGGCATTCACACCAGTGAGCGGCGTGATCGACCACGAGCACGGGGCCATGGCGAAGGCTCCGGACACCGCGACGCGCGCGTCCGACACCGGGGCCTGGTACTGC
>JBBRHS010000123.1:0-7850 GCA_038222385.1 Acidimicrobiia bacterium | reverse complement strand
AAGCGGACGGTGACGCCGCTAACTGCGAGCTGTGCCATGGAGCTCCCCCTCGCTCATGCCGAGCACGCGGTCGAGCTCGCGGGCGTCGTCGTCGGTCCAGGGTTCGGTCACGCCGCGCCATTCGAGCGGCACCTCGGCTGGCCCCGCGGGACCACGCTGGAGCGCCGTCGCCACGCCGACGGCCACGAGCGGAGTGATGATGGTGAGGATCGCGTAGGTCCAGTTGTCGATGACGTCGAGCATCCGGATCGCGTAGAGGCCGGCGAGCACGGCCACGGTCGCGGCCAGGACCGCCCGGGTCCGAACAATGGGTTCGAAGCCCTCCCGGAGGTCGTGGACGGCGCCGTTCGGGTTGCGACCGAGCCCGATGCCGGCGAGGCCGGGGAGGACGACGGTGTACTGGGCGATGGAGGGGAGGAGCGCCGCGAGCAGCGGGAGCAGCCCCATGAGCGAGACCGCCCCGAACAGGGCACCGCCCGCGGCGCCGATCCCGCCGACGACTGCGAGCGCGAAGATCGGCAGTCCGGTCACGAGGTCGAAGTTCTGCGGCGACACCGACGACAGTTGGGATCCGAGCAGTGCGCCACCGAGCCCGGCCATCCCCGCCGACACGGCGAACACCGTCACCTTCGTGCCCAGCAAGTTGAGCCCGAGGGTCGCGCAGGCGGCCTCACTGTCTTTCATCGCGAGGAGGCGCCGACCGAAGCGGCCCCGCCGGATCGCGATGACGAGCAACGACAACAGCGCGAAGACCGTGCTCATGAGGATCATCTGCGACCCGGGCGAATCGAAGGAGTAACCGAAGAGCTTCAGCGGATCGACCGACACCGAACCCTGCTGGAAGAGATCGATGTCGAACAGGCCGAACACGGAGAACTTCGGCAGGGTGAACACCCATCGGTCGAGCGCGATCGCGAAGGCCGCCGTTCCCAGCGCGAGGTAGATGCCCGAGAGTCGCAACGCCGGGAGCGCGATCACCGAGCCGATGGCCGCGGTGATCACGACCGCGTAGACGAGCGCGAGCGGGTTGCCGTCGGTTCCGAGGTGGGCCATCACGATGGCGCCGATGCCCGCGAAGCTCAGCTGGCACAACGACACCTGGCCCGCGTACCCGACGAGCGGGACGAGCGACAGGGCGATGATGCCGATCGAGAAGATGCGTCCGTAGGTGACGAGGTCGGGCTGGCTGAGGGTCGTGGCGAGCACGACCCCGGCCGCGATCACCGCGGCGGCGAAGCCGAGCGCACCGGCGCGGCTGGGCATCGGGAAGAACTCGCGTGATCGCGTCCGGCCCCGCAGCCGCTGATTGGGGAGCAGCAGCAGCACGAGGAACAGCAGGATCGCGGGACTCGCGAGCCGCAGCCCCGGCAGGTACTGGTTCTGGGGGAGGTAGCCCGAGAGGTAGCCCTCGGTGCAGCCGACGACGATCGCACCGACGAACACCAACGAGAAGCTGCGCAGGCGCCCGAAGATCGCCGCCGCGTACGCGCTGATGATGAGGAGCGACAGCGTACCCGCCTCGAGCGGCACCAGTGGCGCGATGAGGATCCCACCGAGGGCTGCGAGTGACGAGCCGATCGCCCACGCGAACATCGAGACGCGGTCCGGCCGCGCGCCGTTGAGCGTGGCGAGGGAGCGGTCGTCGACCGCAGCGCGCATCGCGATGCCGATTCGGGTCGCGTAGAGCAGGAAGCGCAGTCCGATCGCTACCGCGATGGCGACCGCGATGGTGATGATCTGATGCCAGGTGATCGTCGTCGGACCGATCTCGAGCGGTGGGCTCGTGGCGAAGAAGGTCGCATAAGGGCGACTGACGTTCGGATCCCAGACGATCTGCGCGAGTCCGATCATGCCGATCAGCAGCGAGATCGACACGACGAGTTTGGTGGTCTCCGACGTGTCCTGTAGGCCGCGCATGATGACGCGGTCGATCAGGACCCCGAACAACGGCGCGAGCACGCACAGCACGACGACGAGCGCGACCGGCGTGGGCCAACCCCACGAGAAGCGCAGCTGCCAGTACGCGAACGCGGCGAGCATCCCGGTCGCGCCCTGGGCGAAGTTGAAGATGCCCGTGGTCGTGTAGGTGAGGACCAGTCCGCTCGCGATGACCGCGTAGATCGCCGAGGTCGCCAGCCCCACGATCGTGAACGTCAGGAACTTGTCCACGCCTCAGCCCGCTACTTCAGGTCGCTCTGCTTCTTCCCGACGTCCTGCAGCGTGATGCCCTTCCCGTAGTCGCCGGTGAGGGTGTACAGGTTCTTCGGGTTGCAGCTGTAGATGCCGTCGTTCGGGTCGATGTCGGCCAGTTCGAATCCGGTCGGCGTCGCTTCGATCAAGGTGAAGCAGTCGCCTGGCGTGTTGTCGCCCGGGTTCTGGACCGAGTGCAACCCACCGCCCGTCCACTCGGTGACCGTCTGCAGGTTGTCGTAGACGCACTTGCGGGTGAGGTCGGCGCCGCATTCCTTGGCCGCCTTCGCCCACAGGAGCCAGGCCGACCAGGCCTGGAGGCCCAGGTACGCCTCGGCCTTGCCGTCGGGAAGGTACTCGGCGAACGCCTCGAGGTACTGCTCGGTGGCAGGGTTCTCGCTCGCGTCGGCGAACGGGTAGAAGACGCTGCGGATGAAGGTGTTCTTGATCGCAGCGCCGCCGACTTCGATGAGCTTCGCGTCGTAGTGGTTGGCATCGGTGCGGATCCAGTCGAGCTCATAGGCCCCGTCGACCATCGCCTGCTGAAACTTGGCGAGGTTCTCGGGCTCGCCGACCCAGATGAGGCCCTTGACGCCCCTGTCCTTCAGCGCCTGCACGTACGGGGCCCAACTCGTCGGACCGGTCGGCGGGTAGAGGTCGCTGTAGACGACATCCCAGTCGAGGCTCGTCACGGCCTCTTCGGCCTGCTTGGCCGTGGTGATGGTCGCGGGCAGGTTCCCGGTGAGCACACCGACCTTGTCGGTGGAATCGGGGTAGGTCTTGGCCAGCCACTTGTAGTCGCCGACCGGGAGCACCTCCCCGGAGTTCGGGACCGGCTGGGTGAGCAGGTCGGCGCCGCGGGCCTCGGGGGTGACGACGTAGGCGGCGACATCGGGGAGGAGGCAACTCAACCGGTCCGGGACGCCCGTGTTGTCGAACACCGCGCCACCACCGACCAGGTAGAAGTCGACGGCGCAGGCCTCGAGGATCTTCGGCTTGTAGTTGGTGAGGGCGGCGTCGAGCTTGTCGACCTGGATCGTGCGGCCGTTGATCCCGCCCCGGTCGTTGCACCACTGCGTGAACACCTCGGCGGTGTCGAACAGCTCCTGGTTGAGGCCCGGACGACCCGCGAAGCCGGGGTCGGAAATGGTCCCGACCCGGATCGAGTCGGCCGTGACGCCCGTCGCAGTCGCTCCGCCACCGTCGCCGGGCTGGCACACATCGGTGAGCGTGCCGAAATCAGCCGACTCGGCGCCGGAACCTCCGGCAACTCTGCTGCTCGTCTCGTCGGAGTTGCCCGCGCTGTCGTCGTCGCTTCGTCCACACGCCGCCGCGAGCATGACCAGTGCCAGCAACGCGGCCAGCAATCGAAGACCCTTCACGGTTCCCCCTCGTTCGACTGCGCCTGATCCGGGATCTGTCGTCGCGGCTCCCCCGCGAGAACTGATGCCTCGTCAGATCTGGCAGAACACTGCCCCTTCGCCCCCCACAGTGCAAGCCACGCCTGGTCTGGTCGGATCCGCTGCGCCGGCTCGATCGCTCACCGAACCGGGCCCGCGGCGCGTGTCCGCCGGCTCCGCTGCTCCTCCTGTCTGGTCGGATCCGCTGCGCCGGCTCGATCGCTCACCGAACCCATCAGTCGAGGTCGCGGATGATGGAGTCGGCGGTGGCGGCGGAAGGGGGATGCCCGGTCAACTCGACGACGAACGACTCCTTGTCGATCTCGAGCAGCACCACTGCCGAGGCCGCGATGACGGTCGCGGTCCGGCGTACCGATCGGAGGAGCGCGATCTCTCCGAATCCCTCGCCGCGCGTCATCGACCGCACGAACCGACCGTCGATCTCGACCCGTACCTCGCCGTCGGCGATCGCGTAGTAGCTGTGGCCGATCGCGCCCTGACGGATCACGGTGGTTCCGGCCGCAAGGTGCAGAGCGGTGGCGTTGCGGGCCAGACCGTCGAGGGAGCCCGGCGGAAGCGCGGCGAAGATCGCCAGCGACCGGAGCAGCGCGACCTCGACCACCGGGACCGTTGCCGCGGCGTCGACCCGGAGCAGGGCCTGGATCCGCAGCGCGAGCAGAACCGGGAGGAACGCGCCGATCACGATCAGGGCGGTGTCGACACCACCGAGCGCGACGAGCGCGGGGACCGCCAACGATCCCAGCGCCAGCGCGCCCATCTCGACCGCCTCGACGAGTCCGAACACCCGGGCGAGCACCTCGGGCGGCGACGTGCGTTGGAGCAACGTCCGACCCGCGACCTCGAGCACACTACGCGCCGCTCCCGCCACGGCGAGCAACACGAACGCTGCGCCCATCGTGGGATCGATCCCGAGCGCGATGAAGGCGGCTCCCCACACGAGGAGCGCGATCGCGAGCGGTGGAGCGAGTCGACGCCGTCCGACGAGCGCGACCGCGGCCATCGCCCCGAAGATCCCGCCGAAGCCGAACGCGCCGGTGAGGTAGCCGGCGCCACCCGAACCGAGGTCGAGCACGTCGACCGCGAGAACGACCGCGATCACATCGAGCGCACCGAACACGAAGAGCTGCGCGCCGATGAGGGTGACCACCAGCCGGGCGGGTCGGTGCATTCGGAGCGTCCGGACGCCCGCCAAGACGTCGACCCACGCGTCACCGAGCACCGAAGCTGCGCCGACTCGCGTCCGATCTCGTGCCGGGGCCGCGGTGGCGCGCACCGGGCCGGCCGAGATCGGCGCTACGAGGATCGCTGACACGAACGCCACGAGGGAGAAGACCGTGAAGACGATGGCCGGTCCGAACGTGGCGAGGAGCACTCCCGCGAGCACGGGCGCGACGAAGACCGCGGCGCTCTCGATCCAGGTCGAGACGACGTTGACGGCGGTGAGCTCGATCGGGCGTCGGGCCAGGGTCGGTAGGATCACGGCTTGGGCCGGGCGGGTGACGGTCACCACGGTCGCCGCGACTCCCGCTGCTGCGAACACGACCACCAGCGGAGCATCGAGCGCGAGCGCGATCGCAGTGGCGCCCATGGCGGTGCCCTGCGCGACGTACCCCGCGGTGAGGACCCGCAGCGGCCGGTACCGGTCGGCGAGCGCGCCCGCGATCGGTGCGAACAGGGTCGCGGGGACGAGTTGGGCGAGGATCACCGCGACGACCCCACGGTTCCCTGCCTGCTCGTACGCGTACACGAGGATGGCGACCCAGACGCCGAACTCGGCCGCGACGAACCCTGCGTACGCGGCCTCGACCCGTCGGAGGTCGGGGTTGGCGAGCACGGATCGGACGACCCGCATCGCTCCCGTCGGCCGGTCAGCCACCCCCTCCATGCGCCGAGGTTAGGAGAAGGAGCGGAGCCGGCGGACCTGCACCCGCGGTGGCGGTGCGGGTGGGCGATCGAGCCGGCGGAGCGGATTCGACCGTCAAGATGGTTCATACTTCGTCCCATGACTGCGGATGACCTCGTCGAGATCGAACTGATCAAGCGCCTCAAGTACCGATACCTGCGCGGCCTCGACCAGAAGGACTGGAAGGCGGTCGAGTCGTGCTTCACCGAAGACGCGACCGCGGCGTACAGCGGCGGGAAATACGCCTTCGGGAGCCGAGCCGAGATCCTCGACTTCCTCACCCGCTCGATGGGCGCGGAGACGTTCCTCTCGAGCCACCGGTGCCACCACCCCGAGATCGACCTCACGAGCGCGACGACCGCTGTCGGCACCTGGGCGCTCGAAGACGTCGTGATCGACACCACGTGGGACATCACGATCCGCGGGGCGGCCTTCTACACCGACGAGTACGTCAAGGAAGAAGACGTCTGGCAGATCAAGACCACGGGCTACAAGCGCAGCTACGAGGAGATACAACCCCGTGGTTCGACTCCGGGGCTCAAGCTCACCGCGAGCTGGTGGGCCACCGACGGTCGGAGCATGCTCGATGCCTGACACCGCGCTCACCGAAGCCGACGAGGGTCGTCATCCCGCCGGTCCGGAGGAGTTCTGGGGCGAGTCGTGGTACCTCGACTTCGCCGCCTCCGACGGCAGTTCCGGTGGGTACGTGCGGCTCGGTCTGTATCCGAACCTCGGCAAGGCCTGGTGGTGGATCGCCCTGGTGGGCGCCGACGAACCGACCGTCCTGGTGATCGACCACGACCTCCCGTGCCCTGACGGGGCCGCCGCGCATCCCCAGCTCGCGTGGCCGGAGCCGTTCGCGCGTTTCACCGTGCAGTCGTCGGGCGACGGGGTGCAGCTCGCCGATCCGGCCGATGCGTTCCGATGGACCGAAGCCGGCGGCCTCCCCGGCCGGTCGGTGCCGGTGTCGGTCGATCTCGAGTGGGCGAGCCGCGGCCCGGTGTTCCCGTACGCGATGACGACCCGCTACGAGATCTCGAGCTGGGTCACCGGTTCGTTCACGATCGGCGACCGCACGGTCACCGTCGACTGTCCCGGCCAGCGCGACCACTCGTGGGGTGTGCGCGACTGGTGGCAGTTCCCGTGGAACTGGACGGCCGGCCATCTCGAAGACGGCACGTTCTTCCACGCGGCGCGCTCGATCATCCCCGACCTCGAGCTGTTCGGCACGGGCTATGTGATTGCGCCCGGTGCGGAACTCGCGGCGGTGGAGTCGCCCGACATCACCGTCGAGGCCGACATCGACGCGGAGAAGGTCCCGGTGTCGGCGCGTCAGCGCATCGGACCGGTCGCGTTCACGACGGAGTACCTCGGGCACGCGCCGGTGTTGCTCGTGGCTCCCGACGGCCGCGAGGCGCGCTTCCCGCGCGCCATGTGTCGCTTCACGACCGACGACGGTCGCACCGGGACCGGCTGGACCGAGTTCAACTGGCCAGAGGGCTTCCCCGGCTGAGCAGCTTCGACCGTTAGGACGCGCGGTCCTTGGTGACCTCGTCGAGCATCGCGTACTCCTCGCCGGTGTCGGCCCAGTCCTCGAACTGGATCACGCCGGTCTCGGTGAACTTCTCGCGCAGCCAACCGTCGGCGGCGTCGAGCAGCCCGAGCTTCTTGCAGTTCGGCACGATCTTGCTGAACAGCATCGTCTGGAAGATCTGCTGCTCCGGCGGGTTGTTCGCGTCGAGCAACCGGCGGACCTGGTCGGGGTCGACCCCCATCCGCTCCCACACCTCGGCCTGCATGAAGCGCTGCTGCAACCGACACGCGGTGTCGAACGCGAACTCCTGGCGCTCGCGGAGCTCGGCGGCGCTGAGGCCGGCGTAGAACTCCTTGAGTGACAGCACCCCGAACGCGACGTGGCGGGCTTCGTCGCTCATCACGTAGCGCAGCAGCTTCTTCAGCAACGGCTCGGTGGTGATCTGCTGCATCATCCCGAACGCCGCGAGCGCGAGACCCTCGACCATGATCTGCATGCCGAGGTACGTGATGTCCCACCGGGAGTCGGAGAGGATGTCGTCGAGGAGTGACTTCAGGTTGTCGTTGATCCGGTACTGGCTCGACAGCTTCTCGTCGAGGTAGCGCGCGAACACCTCGACGTGGCGGGCCTCGTCCATCACCTGCGTGGCTGCGTAGTACTTCGCGTCGATCCACGGCACCGTCTCGACGATGCGCGCGGTGCAGAGCAGCGCGCCCTGTTCACCGTGCATGAACTGCGACAGGAGCGAGTTCTGGATCTCGACCGAGACCTGCAACCACTCCTTGTCGCCGAAGTTGCGCAG
>JBBRHS010000122.1:0-7868 GCA_038222385.1 Acidimicrobiia bacterium | reverse complement strand
CACTCGGCGTGCCACCCCGGACGGCCGACCCCGAAGGGGGCCCGCCACGCGGGTTCGTCTGCGAGCGAGGGCTGCCAGAGCACGAAGTCGAGCGGCGCGCGGCGGTGCGGGTCGTCGGGGTTGCCGCCGCGGGCCCTTGCGAGCCGCACCATCTGGTCGTTGCTGTAGTGCGACACCTTCCCGAAGCCGGGTGACGTCGACACGTCGAAGTAGGCGGTGCCGTGGGTCAGGTAGGCGTGACCGGAGTCGAGGAGCTGCTCGACCATCGCGATGATCTCGTCGATCGAATCGGTGGCGCGTGGCTCCGCGTAGAGCGGGCGCATCGCCAGGGCATCCATGTCGGAGTGGAACCGCGCGATCTCCGCCTCCGCGAGCTCGAGGTACGGCACCCCGAGCTCCCGGGCCATGGGCAGGATCGAGTCGTCGACGTCGGTCAAGTTGCGCACCATGCGGACCTCGTGGCCGAGCTCCTCGAGCCGGCGGGTCAGCAGGTCGTAGGTGAGGTAGGTCGCGGCATGACCGAGGTGGGTGGAGTCGTACGGCGTGATGCCGCACACGTACATCTTCACGATCGGTCCGGGCGTGAACTCCACCAGCTCACGCCGGGCGGTGTCGAACAGCTGCATCGGCACGGGTCGGCTTGCTCCCCCGCCTAGATCCCGCTCAGACGCAGGCTGGCCTTGCCCTTGTGCCGGATGTTGATCGTGAGGAGCACCGCGGCGAACGTCTCCATCCCGACGGCGTTCTCGAGCGATCCGCCGTCGAAGGCGCGCAGGTCGGGGATGTCGCTGATCACGTTCATGAGGAGGTGGCGGGCTTCGTCGTCGTCGCCGCAGGCCACGACGTCGCTCTCCATCTTCCGGTCGAGCTGGACGAACTCCGCCGCCGGCACGAGGTGGAATCCGGTGACGACCCGGGAGCGCCAGAGCAGGGCCTGCATCTCCTTGGCGATCGATCCGTGCGGCGGGAGCACGGCATTGAACTCGTCGCCGTTCTTGACCAGGTTGTTCGCCATCGAGACCACGATCTTGTCGGCGAGCTCGTCGGCGAAGTACTTGGCCGTGGCCAACGCGGCGTCGGCATGGACCGCCAGCACGACCATGTCGGCGTTGCACGCGGCCTGGTTGTTCGCGGGCGTGATCCGTTCGACCCGGTCGCCCCACTTCTCGCGGAGTCCGTCGATCACGGCCTCGGCCTTGACCCGCTCCCGCGATCCCGCCAACACGTCGTAGCCGACGTCGGCCAACCGGGCCGCGAGACCCGTTCCCGCGGGCCCCGTCGCTCCCAACACCCCGATTCTCATGGGGGGATCCTGGCACGGACGCGCGACTGCCCGGCAAACCCGTGCCCGCGCCACCCATGGGGGCCGCCACCGTTCGATCTCGACACGCTCTTCACAGAACTCCGACGACCGCAGGGCGCCTGCTCGCTACCGTGGGCCGATGACCCGGTACGACACGATCGGTCGCACCTACACCGCGACCCGTCGGGCCGACCCCCGCATCGAGGCGCGGATCCACGCCGCGCTCGGCGACGCCCGCTCGGTCGTGAACATCGGCGCCGGGACGGGCTCGTACGAGCCGACCGACCGGTTCGTCGCCGCGGTCGAGCCGTCACCGGTCATGATCGCCCAGCGGGCCCCCGCTTCGGCGCCTGCAGTCCGGGGCGTCGCCGACGCGCTCCCCTTCCCCGACCGCACCTTCGACGCCGCGCTGATGAGTCTCACGATCCACCACTGGCCCGACTGGCGGGCAGGACTCGCCGAGGTTCGGCGGGTCGCGGCGCGGGTCGTGATCTTCACCTGGGATCCCGCGATGGAACGCGACTTCTGGCTCGTCGACGAGTACCTCCCCGAGCTCGCGGGCACCACCGCGACCGACGGGCCTCCCCTCGACGAGCTCGCCGACTCCCTCGGCGGAGCGCAGATCGTGCCGGTACCGGTGCCGGCCGACTGCACCGACGGCTTCTTCGCCGCGTTCTGGGCGCGCCCGGAGGCGTATCTCGACCCGACGGTGCAGGCCGGGATCTCCTGCTTCACGCTCTTCGACGAGGCCTGGTTCCGCGCCGGCATCGACCGCCTCGCCGTCGACCTCGCCTCGGGCGCGTGGGACGACCGCCACCGCGCCCTGCGCGACGAGCCGGAGTACGACTGGGGCTATCGCATCGTCGTCGCCGACTGAGCGCGGCCCACGCTCGTGCGCCGAGGCAGGCGAACCAGGACCGCGAGCCCGCCCGACGCGCTCGGCGCGAGCTCCACCGAGCCGCCGTCGGCCTCAGTGAGCTCACGAACGATCGCGAGGCCGAGTCCCGCTCCGGCCGACTTCGCGCCGCCAGCCCGCCAGAACCGGTCGAAGGCTCGCTCCCGGGCGGCTTCGCTCATGCCCGGCCCATCGTCGCGGACCTCGACGAGCACGTTCGCCGGCTCTGCAGTGACATCGATCGAGACAGACGACCCTTCGGGCGCGACCTCGAGCGCATTGTTCAGGAGATTGTCGAGCACCTGTTCCAACCGACCCGGGGTCACCATCGCGGTCGTTCCGGCGCGGCCGGCATGGTGCAGCGACACCCTCCGTTCTCCCGCCAGCGCAGACCACGCCTCGGCGCGCTCGCGCACCACGGCCGCGACGTCGAGCTCCGCAGGCGCGCTCACGAGCTGCTCCGCCCGGGCCAACTCGAGGAGCCCGTCGACGAGTCTCGAGAGGCGGGCCACCTCCGCGAGGGCACCGGTGACGTCGCCTGCAGCATCGGGGTCACGGACTTCGCCTTCCAGGTTCTCGAGTCGCAGACGCAACGCCGCAAGTGGAGACCGGAGCTGGTGAGACGCATCGGCCACGAAGGTCTGCTGTGCCTCGACGAGCCGCTCGAGATGGGCCGCGGTCCGGTCGAACGATGCCGCGAGGCTCCGGACCTCACTCGGACCGCTGCCAACCGACGCCCGCACCGAGAGGTCGCCGGCGCCGAGACGCGCCGCGGCCGCTTCCAGGTCGGCCAGCGGCCGGACGACGGAACGGGCCAGGATGCTGCTCACGATGAACACCACGCCGAGGACGACGACGGCCACGATGCCGAGCAGTACCCAGTTTCGACGGATGCGGTCGTCGACGTACGACGTCGGATAGCTGACCCGCACCGCCCCGATGACCTCGACGCCGTCGACGATCGGGGCCGAGGCGTAGAAGAGGCTCGAGCCGAGCGTCGCGCTGAAGCGCGTCCCCGTCGCTTCCCGCCCTTCGAGCGCGCGGGCGATCTCCGGCCGGTCGGCGAAGCTCCGCGTCCCCCCGAAGGGTGGCTCACTGTCGACGAGCGCGGTGCCGGCGCGGTCGGTGATCACCACCCGCCCGCCGATCTCGGCCTGGTAGTCCCCGGCCAGGGACTCGAGTGCTTCGATGTCGTCGCGCTCGATCAGCTCCTCGGCCCGGATCGAGAGCGCGAGCGCGTCGTGCTGGACCCCTGTCGTCAGGTCGCGGCGCTCCAACCGGGCGAAGGCGACGCCGAGGGGAATCTCGAGCACGACGAGGACGAAGAGCGTGATCGAGAGGTAGCTGACCAGGAGGCGACGGCGCACGACTCAGCGAATCGGTTCGTCGACGCGAAGTCGGAACCCGACGCCGCGCACGGTCTCGACCAGCGTCGGATCTCCGAGCTTCTTGCGCAGCGATGCCACGTGGACGTCGAGCGTCTTCGTCGGTCCGTACCAGTGTGCGTCCCACACCGACTCCAGGATGTGGGATCGGCTGCACACCGCGCCCGGGTCCTCGGCAAGCAGCGCGAGGACGTCGAACTCCTTCGGGGTCAGCGCCACATCGGCGCCCTCGACCGTGACCCGGTGGGACCGCCGATCGAGCTCCACGCTGCCGAACCGCTCGACCGGATCCTCCGCTCGGGGACTTCGTCGGCGCATCACCGCCCGGATGCGGGCGACGAGCTCACGGAACCCGAACGGCTTGACCATGTAGTCGTCGGCGCCGAGCTCGAGGCCGACGACCCGATCGAACTCATCGCCGCGCGCAGTCACCACGATGATGGGGACGTCTGACCGATCCCGAAGCCGTCGACACACCTCCATGCCGTCGAGATCGGGAAGTCCGAGATCGAGCAGCACGAGGTCGACGGGTGGCGCGGCGATCGCCTCGGCGCCGGACGCGACCCGGAGCACGCTGAACCCCTCACGCTCCAGACCGCGCGCGAGCGGTACCGCGATCGCGTCGTCGTCCTCCACGATGAGCAGCTCCACGCCCGACACTCTCGCGTGCTCCACCCCGGCGCCGGGGACCCTTGTCCGAATCTTTGCCTTCCGCTGGGTTTCCCCGGCATCGGGGTTCCGTACCGTCGTCGGTACCAGAACCCACGGAGGACACCATGAACCGACGCAAGCTTCTCGCCACCACCGGAGCCGTGAGCCTCACCGCCGCGGCGGCCGTCGTCGCGATGGGGGCAAACATCGGCCTGTTCGGCCTGACCGACGAGGGAACCGACGTCGGTCGCTTCCAGCCCGTCACCGCGACCTCGTCCACGACCACACCCCCGACCGTCCTCTACCTCGACGTGCAGGACCCTCCGGTCGCGACCCCGGGAGCCGCGAGCGGTTCTGCCGGCGGACCCGCGAGCGCGCCGACCGGCGCCGGCGCCGATCCCACGCGATCGGTGCCGACTCCGCCCCCCACGTCGGCCGAGCCTGATCACGAGGGTGACGACGACGGGTACCACGAGAAGAGCGACGACACCGAGCTCGAGCACGAGTCGGAGTCGGACCACGACGATGACTGAACGGAGGCGCCGGAAGCATCCCGCCGGCGCGAGCCGGATCCTCGTCGCCGGGTTGAGCGCCGCCGGCCTGTTCGGCACCGTCGGGGCGATGACCCTCGCGGGCCGGAGCTCAGAGGAGCCGACCCAGCTCATCGCGGTGACGGCGGGTACCGCCACGCCCGCCACGCCGCCGACGCCCGCCCCGGTCGTGATCATCGTGCGGCGCCACCACCCTGCGCCGGTCGATGCAGCAGCGGCCCCGACCGGTCGCGCCCCGCGCTCGAGCGGCAACCTGACCAACGCGTCGTCGGGCGTCACGACCACATCTGCCGCGACGGCATCGGGCACCGCGCCGGCCGCCACACCCGCGCCTGCGACCGCCTCGCCTGCGCCGACGACGCGGAGTGCACCGAGTTGACCTTGACACGGACTCTCGGACTCCGAGAAGCGCGGACCCGAGCGATGGGCGCCGACGTGCACGTCGCAGTCGTCGGAGACGACGGGCCCGGACCCGAGTTGGCGATCGCACGGATACGCGACCTCGAGTCGAGATGGAGCCGGTTCCTGCCCGAGAGCGAGCTCAGCCGATTGAACGCGGCCGGCGGATCACCGTGCGTCGTCTCGACGGAGACCGCTCGCGCGATCACTCGAGCCGTCGAGGCCTGGGAGTTCACGGGCGGCGCGTTCGACCCGACCGTCGACGTCGGCTCGATCGGCTACGACCGCGACTTCGCTGCTCTCCCGGTGCACGCCACCGGTCCCGTGCTCCCGCGGGCCGCCCTCGGCTGTCGCGGGGTGGAGCAGATCGGTGCACGGGTGATCCGGCTCGCGCCGGGAACCGCGCTCGACCTGGGCGGGATCGGCAAGGGCCTCGCCGCCGATCTCGTCGCCGAAGAGATGCTGGCCGCCGGCGCGGCCGGAGTCTCGGTGAACGTCGGGGGAGACGTCCGCGTCGCGGGCTTCCCACCCGACGAGTCCCGCGGCTGGGTGGTCGGGATCGACCTCGACCCGGATCGCGACGTCACGTTGCCGGTTGCCCTCGCCGACGGTGGCGTCGCCACCTCGAGTCGGCTGCGCCGCCGATGGGACACCACCGACGGAGAGCAGCACCACCTGCTTGATCCGACGACCGGTCTCCCGGCCCGGAGCGGATGGGCGACGGTGAGCATCGTCGCCGGTGAAGCCTGGCTCGCCGAGGTCCTCACCAAGGCCGTCTTCATCGCCGGGCCGGACCGGGTCGAGCTGCCCGCGGGTGCGACGGGAGCCGCGCTCACCGACGGCGGCCACGTCGTCACGTTCCCCGGTTTCGAGGAGTACCGGCGATGAACGAGCACCTGTGGTGGTACGTCGCTCGCGCCAGTGGACTGGTGGCGTGGGTCCTGGTCGCGGCGGCGATCCTCTGGGGGCTCTCGCTCTCGGGTCGGATCACCCGCCGCCCTCGACCCGCGTGGGTGCTCGACCTCCACCGGTTCCTCGGTCTGCTCGCGGTCGTGTTCACCGCGGTGCATCTCGTGGGCCTCTTCGCCGATTCGTACACGCACTTCGGGCCGGCGGAGCTGTTCGTTCCGTTCGCTTCGTCGTGGCGACCCGGGCCGGTCACCTGGGGCATCGTCGCGTTCTACCTCCTTGTCGCGATCGAGGTGACGTCGCTGCTGATGCGCCGACTCCCCCGCCGCTTCTGGCGCGGCGTACACCTGACCAGCTACGCCCTCTACGTGGTCGCGACCGTGCACCTCTTCGCCTCCGGCACCGACGCCGGCAACCCGATCGTGCAGTGGACCGCGCTCGTGCTGAGCGTGGTGATCGTGAATCTCACGGTCGTGCGGGCGTTCAGTCGCCCGGAGCGGCGCACGCCGAGCCTGCCTGCATCGCGCCGAGTCGTGCCTGCGCCGACATCAGCGACCAGCGCGACCTCCAGCTGAGGCCGGAGCCGATCGACACGGCGGAACCGATCGAGAGCACCGAGAGGAACGAGCCGGCCGAGGCGATCGAAAGGATCGAACCGGCGGAGCCGACCGACAGGATGGAGCCCTTCGACGCGATCGACAGGATCGAGCCGTCGGACCAGAGCGACCAGCGCGACGATGACGACGGGGCCGAGCGCGTCACGTTCAACCGGCGGTGAGCCGCGCGCGCCAGCGGTCGTGGGACACGTCGGCTACGGAGGTCGACGCGACGAAATCCTCGAGCAGGTCGGCGAACCGCTCCGGATCGCTGCAGTGCGGGTAGTGGCCCGCACCCTCGAAGATCTCGAGGCGGCTGCCTGGGATCGCGTCGTGTGCATCCATGGCGTGGCTCAATGGGATGATCGGATCCTGATCCCCCCACACGATGAGCGTCGGTACGTCGGACGCGAGGTAGAGCTTGTCGTGCGCACTCACCCGCTGACCCCGGAAGTCGACGACCGAGCGCAGTGTGTGGATGAACGCTTCGCGGGTCTGCGCGTCACCCAGTGACTCGAAGCTCCGCAGGATCTCGGCGATCGCCGGATTCGGGCGGATGCCCAGTCGCCCGATCCACGAACCGAGCTTCTCGCCGATCGCGTTGACCGTGCTGTTGCAGGCGAGCGGCAGCACGTACTCCGAACCCGGCAGGGTGAGCAGCCGCAGCAGCGGGCTCACCTCCTCGCCCAGTCCCCCGCTGCTCACGAGCACCAGACGTTCGCACCGGTCGGGGAACTGGTACGCGAACTGCATCGCGATCCCACCACCGAGCGACTGACCGACGATGGTGGCGCGCTCGTGGCCGAGCGACAGGAGAACGTCGCGCAGCAGGCTCGCGAACGCACCGAGGGAGTAGTCGCCCCTCGGCTTCTCCGACTCGCCGTGACCGAGGAGGTCGGGGGCGATCACCGTGAACTCGCGAGCGAGGAGGCGCATGACCGGCTCCCACGTCGAGGAACTCCCGGCCATGCCGTGGATCAGCAGGATCGGCGGCCCGCTGCCGGCCGTGCGGTAGCCCACGTCATGTCCGTGGATCGAGACGTGCTGAAGTTCGCTCATACCGTCAGGGTACGCACTCACCCGCTGACCGCGGAAATCGACGACGGAACGCAGTGTGTGGATGAACGCCTGGCGGGTCTGCGCGTCACCCAGTGACTCGAAGCTCCGCAGGATCTCGGC
>JBBRHS010000121.1:0-7903 GCA_038222385.1 Acidimicrobiia bacterium | reverse complement strand
GGATCGCCTCACGGATCCGGAGGGCTTCCGCCGCCCACTCTCGGGCCGGCTCGGGGAGGCCGAGACCCTGAGCGAGGCGTGCCGCGCGGTCGACTGCAACCTGGCACATGGCCGCCGAATAGGTGAAGACTCGCCCCGGTGACCGGACCTCCCAGATGCCGTGGTCGGGCTTCGACCACGAGTCGACGGCTTCGTCGGCGAGCAAAGACAGCCGGGCCCAGAGGGCCGGGTCGATGGAGGCTCCCCCGCTTCGCCACTGGTGGGCACAGTCGAGGATCTCGCCGTAGACATCGTGCTGGCGTTGATCGGCGGCGGCGTTGCCCCAACGCACGGGTCGTGACCCGCGGTACCCCTCGAGTCCAGGGTCGAGCTGCTCGGCCGGTGGCTGCCTGCCGTCGAGGTCGTACATCACCTTCGGCTCACCGTCACGGTCGATGGCATCGAGCACCCAGCCGAGGAAGCTCCACGCCTCGCAGTCGAGACCGATACGCCGGAGGGCGTACACCGAGAACGCGGCATCGCGCACCCAGGTGTACCGGTAGTCCCAGTTGCGCGGCCCACCGATCGCCTCGGGGAGCGACGAGGTCGGCGCGGCGATGATCGCGCCGGTGGCGAAGTGGTCGAGGAGCTTGAGCGTGATGGCCGATCGCCGCACGAGCGGTTCTTCGGGCCCTGCGTACGTGAACTGGCGCATCCAGGTTCGCCATGCGTCGAGTGTCGCTTGCATCGTCTCGGCCGGGCGCCACTCACGACGGCGGGCCCGTCCGCCGCCCCAACGCAGGCCGACGTGCATCTGCTCACCCGCGCGCATTTCTACGACCGTCTCGAGCCCGTCGAGGGGTCGTGTTGTCGAGAGGTGTAGGTCGAGTTCCGGCCGGTCGTGCAGGCGGACGCTGATCCCGTCGCCGGAGGGTGTGGCAGAGGCCCCGCCGCGCGGTGCGACCGAGATCCGGACGCGGACCATCCCTTCGATCGCGGTGATCGATCGAAGGAGCTCACCACGCCCGGCTGGTGCATCCAGGGTGAGGTCCGCCCCCGATTGGAACGTGAGGGCGTCGGTCGTGCGGACGACCCCGGCCGGGGCGCGCATCTCGGTCGAGAGCACCCCGGTATCCGGTTCGTACCACTGGCGGGACTCGAGCAGTCCTTCGGGTGCGACGAGGAAGCGGCCTCCGCGCCGGCGGTCGAGGATGGAGCAGAACACCGGCGGCGAATCGAACCTCGGGAGGCAGAGCCAGGAGACGGCCCCGTCCCGTCCGACGAGCGCGGCGGTGGTGCCGTCGCCGATCAGACCGTGGTCCTCCAGCGGGAGGTATCCCTCTCGCTCGACGAGCGGCGTGAGCGGAGCCAGATCCATCGCCTGCGGGACGGGCATCGTCAGCGGTGGGAGGTCTCGGCAAAGATGAAGCGGTTCGTGTCGATGAAGTCGCGCTGGTCCTCGGGCTGCTGCGTGTTGACCGCCTCGCCGTCGGCCTCGTGGCGTCCGATGAGTTGGCCGTCGACCAGCTCGTAGATGCACTGCACCGGGCACGCGTCGGCGCATGCCCGGTCGGTGATGTCGAGACACGGAACGGTGATGACGTACGGCTCACCAACCACTTCAGGCCTCGATCCGCGACCAGTTCGACGTTCCCATGGCACACTCCGTACTCGTGGACGCCGTACTCGTGGACACACCCGGGTGTACCCGGCCCGGTGGGATCGCAATCCTCGGAGTCGCCGGGCCGGTCGTGCCGTGTTGAGGCCGCATTTCGAGGAGATCGACCGCCGGCCGACCCCACTCGGTGAGATCACGGTTCGCCGGCGCCTGGAACCCACGTTGCAGGTCGACGTCTACGAGGTGAAGCTCGGTGACGAGTTCCTGATGTCGAGTCTGTTCACGGTGGCCGAGATCGCGCTCGCGGATCTCGCGCTCGCGGAGCTGCCCGGCGACCGGCTCGACGTCGTCGTGGGGGGACTCGGGCTCGGCTACACCGCGACTGCCGTCCTGCGCGACCGGCGGGTGCGCTCGGTTCGAGTCGTCGAGGCGTTGCGCGCCGTGATCGAGTGGCACCAGGGGAACCTCCTCCCCCTCGCGAGCGGGATCACGTCGGATCCGCGCTGCCAACTGATCCACGCCGACTTCTTCGCGACGCTGGCCGATGGTTCGATGCTCGACCCCGGTTCTCCGGAGCGTTTCCACGCGTTGCTCGTCGACATCGACCACTCGCCGCGCCACCTCCTGCACCCGAGCCACGCTGGGTTCTACGAGAATGCAGGGTTGCGACGGGTCGTGGAGCGACTCCACCCGGGCGGGGTCTTCGCCCTCTGGGCCGACGGACGACCCGACGACGACTTCGTCGCTGCCGTCGAGCGATCGTTCGCGGCGTGCGTCGCGAACGTCGTGACGTTCCCGAACTTCTACACCGGCGGCGAATCCTCCAGCACCGTGTACGTCGCGACCACCGAGCCGGGGTGAACGGTGTCGCCGCTCTCGGCGGCTGCGGAAGGGAGGTCGCCTCGTGTCGGCACGCGGCATGATCAGCCACCTCGATCTCAACGTGGCGTTCCGTGCCGAGAGTCGGGCCGCGGTCAACGAGCTCTGCGCGCTCCGCGTCGACGCCGGCTACAAGGTCGCGGATCCGCCCGCCGAGTACGACGACGCGCCGGGCTACTCCGCGGTGGCCTTCGACGATCCAGACGGCATCCGCCTCGAGGTGGTCCACGATCCCGTCACCAACCAGTGAGCCGTGCCGAGCAACCGCACCAGCGAGCAAGCGCGGGCAGCGGCGTTATCGTGCTGGAGGGGCCGCTAGCTCAACTGGCAGAGCATCGGGCTTTTAACCCGCAGGTTCAGGGTTCGAGTCCCTGGCGGCCCACTCACCGTGACGAAGCGAAGCCGTCGGGTCGCCGCGGGTCGCCGTCGGGTCGACGACTCCAGTTCCGACCCCCGGGATGCCGAAGAACCACTGCAGGGCGAACGCGTGTGAGTAGCCTCGCTCGATCCAGGTCGGAGGCAGATGTGCCTGAGTCGACTCCTCCGCCGAGGAGTGTCCGGTTCCTCGTGGTCGACGACGAGGCGCTGTTCCGCTTCGGTATCTCGTCGTCGTTGGTCTCGTCGTCGTTGGTCGTCGGCGGATCGGTCGACGACACGGCCTTCGGGCTCGAAGCCGTGAAGCTCGCGGTCGACGTCGACGTGGTCGTGATCGGAACTCCGGCCGACATGCCGAGGGTCGAGCTCGCCCGGCGACTACGGTCGGTCGTTGCGCCACCTCAGCTCGTTGTGCTGTTGGCGTCGGTGGTACCGGAGGAAGTGGGTGCGCTCATCGCGCTCCCGGTCGACGGGCTCATCGCGCGTGGGACCGGACCCGACGCGCTCGCGCTTGCGTGTGAGCGGGTCGTGGCCGGTGAGCAGGCGATCGACCCTCATTTCCTCGCCGGACACGAGGAACGCACGGTGGCCGAAGCTGCGTTCGTGCTGACGGCCCGAGAGCGCGACGTGCTGGTACTGCTCGCCGACGGTCGTTCGAACCGCGAGATCGCCGCCGAGCTCTTCGTCTCGCTGCCGACGGTGAAGACGCACCTTGCGCACATCTACGCGAAGCTCGAGTCGAAGAACCGAAACGAAGCACTCGGTCGAGCCGTTGCGCTCGGCCTCTTGGCGTGACTCTGCTGACCACTCCACGTCACGGACCGCGCGAGTTCCGCGCGATCGGGACTGCTGGGTCGTATATTCACCTCCGACGAGGGAGGGTGTGTGCTGGTCCTCACGCGACGGGCAAATCAGAGCATCATGATCGGCGAGGATGTCGTCGTGACCGTGCTCGAAGTGCGCGGGGATCAGGTGCGACTCGGCATCGTCGCTCCCCGGGAAGTCGAAGTGCATCGTGAAGAGGTCTTTCGCGCCCTGCACGGCGAACCCGCGACTCCTCCTCGCGAGATCGACGTGACCGACGACGCACCGGAGACGAGCGGCGCGCGTCGTCGCCGACGCGAAGACTGATCGCCGCGTCAGGCGGCGTTCATCGTCGCCCGATCTTTCGAGAGCGCGATCTTCGAGGCCACGATCTTCAGAGCCCTTCGACCGCAGCGAGTGACACGGACGGGCGACCGAGCGCTTCGGCGACGGCCGGGTTCGTGACCTTGCCTCCCGCGGTGTTCACTCCGCTCGCCAACGCCGGATCGGCGGCGATCGCTCCGGCGACCCCGAGCCGCGCGAGCTCGATCGTGTGGTGCAACGTCGCGTTGGTCAGCGCGTACGTCGACGTGTGGGGCACGGCGCCCGGGATGTTGCCGACCGCGTAGTGGAGCACGCCGTGCCGTTCGTAGACCGGGTCGGCGTGCGTGGTCTCGCGGATCCCCTCGATGCATCCACCCTGGTCGACGGCACAGTCGACGATCACCGAACGGGGCTTCATCGTCTGGATCATCGCCTCGCTGACGACCTGGGGGGCCCGGCCTCCGGGCACCAGGACCGCCCCGATGACCAGATCGGCGTCGGCCACGGCTCGGGCGACCGTCCCGCGGTTGCTGGCGAGCGTCATGATGCGACCCTTGTGGATCTGGTCGACCCAGCGGAGGCGGTCGAGGTTCCGGTCGAGCAGGAGGACCTCGGCCTCCATGCCCTGGGCGATCCACGCCGCGTTCCAACCGACGTTGCCCGCGCCGAGCACCACGACGCGCGCCGGCCGAACGCCCGGCGCACCCCCGAGGAGTACGCCGCGGCCGCCGTGTTCGCGTTCGAGGAAGTGCGATCCGACCTGCGGCGCCATGCGGCCCGCGACCTCGCTCATCGGCGCGAGCAGCGGGAGACCGCCGGTCGCGGGCTGCACCGTTTCGTAGGCGATCCCGGTCACCCGACGTTCGAGGAGCGCGTCGGCGACGGCCGGGTACGCGGCGAGGTGGAGGTAGGTGAAGAGGACGAGGCCGGGGCGGAGGCGCGCGAGCTCGTCCTGCTGCGGCTCCTTCACCTTGCAGACAAGGTCCGCGCGATCCCACACGTCGTCGGGTCCCTCGACGATGGTCGCGCCCGCACCACGGAACTCCTCGTCGCTGATCGACGAGCCGTCGCCGGCGTGCGTCTCGATGAGCACGGTCGATCCGAGGTCACTCAACTCGCGCACACCGTCGGGGGTGATCGCGACCCGATGCTCGCCGTCCTTCACCTCGCGGGGGATCCCGACGGTGAGTGGTGCGGTCATGACGAGAACCGGTCCCAGGCCTCCGTGAGTGTCGTGCGCAGGGTGCGCTCGATCTCGTCGAACTCGGCCGGCCCCGCGATCAGCGGCGGTGAGAGCTGCACGACCGGATCGCCGCGATCGTCGGCTCGGCAGATGAGGCCGAGATCGAGGAGTCGGGGGGAGAGGAACCCGCGCAGGAGGTCTTCCGACTCCTCGTTGCTGAAGGTCTCGCGGGTGGCCTGGTCCTTCACGAGCTCCATCGCGAGGAAGAAGCCGGCCCCCCGCACGTCGCCCACGATCGGGAGGTCACGCAGACCCTCGATGCGCTCGCGCAGCGCCGGCTCCTCCGCGCGCACGTGCGCGAGCAGGTCCTCGCGTTCGAAGATGTCGAGGTTCGCCAGGGCGACGGCGCAACTCACGGGATGGCCGCCGAAGGTGAGGCCGTGGGCGAAGCTCGTTTTCCCCTCGAGGAACGGCTCCGCGAGGTGGTCGCGACAGATCACGGCGCCGAGCGGCGAGTACCCGCTGGTGAGCCCCTTCGCGCAGGTGATCATGTCGGGGAGGTAGTCGTACCGCTCGCACCCGAACATGTACCCGAGTCGACCGAACGCACAGATGACTTCGTCGGACACGAGCAGCACGCCGTACCGGTCGCAGATCTCGCGCACACGCTGGAAGTAGCCGGGTGGGGGTACGAAGCACCCGCCGGCGTTCTGGACCGGCTCGAGGAACACCGCGGCCACGGTCTCGGGTCCTTCGAACAGGATCCGTTCCTCGATGGCATCGGTCGTTGCCATCATGAACGCGTGGTCGTCCTTGCCGATCGGGCTGCGGTAGCTGTTGGTGTTCACCACGTGGACCCCGCCGGGCGTGAGCGGTTCGAACGGGGTGCGCAACGCGGGCACGCCGGTGATCGACAGCGCGCCCAGGGTCGTGCCGTGGTACGCGGTGTCGCGCGCGATCACCTTGTGGCGTTGACCTTCGCCCTTGGCCCGGAAGTACTGGCGGGCGAGCTTCCACGCCGACTCCACGGCTTCGGATCCACCGGTGGTGAAGAAGACGCGGTTGAGGTCGGCCGGCGCGAGATCGGAGAGCCGCGCCGCGAGCTTGATCGCGGGGATGTGGCCGTAGGTCCAGATCGGGAAGTACTCGAGCGTCTCGGCCTGCTTCGCCGCGGCGGCCGCGAGCTCGTGGCGGCCGTGGCCGACCTGCACCGTGAACAGACCGGAGAGGGCGTCGAGGTACTCGCGGCCGTTGGTGTCCCAGACCCGGCAACCCTCCCCGCGCTCCCAGATGCGGATCTCGGCCGGCGAACCGAGCCGGCTGAAGTGCATCCAGAGGTGGCGGCGAGCGAGGTCCTGCAACTCGTCGTTGGTGAGGTCGTCGTCGTTGCTCAGTTGGCGGCTCGTGGGTCGTGTGCTCATCGGGTTCCCCATGCGTAGGTCTGCTTGTAGAGGCGGAGGTACATGAACGTCTCGGTGCCGCGGACCCCCGGTATCGCACGCACCTTGTCGTTGAGGAGGCTGAGGAGGTGGTCGTCGTCTTCGCAGACCACCTCCATGAGCAGATCGAAGCTCCCGGAGGTGGCCACCACGTAGTCGACCTCCGGGAAGGCCGCGATCACGTCGGCGATCTCCCGGGTGTCGCCCTCGGTCCTGAGGCCGATCATCGCCATCCGCCGGAACCCCACCGTGAGCGGGTCGGTGACCGCGACGATCTGCATCACACCCGAATCGGTGAGTCGCGTGACCCGCTGACGGACGGCCGCCTCGGACAGGCCGACGGCCGCAGCCAACCGGGTGTACGGGAGGCGGCCGTCTTCTTGGAGCCGTTCGATGATCTGCTTGTCGACGGCGTCGAGCGGCGTGCTGCGTACGGCGGCGCCGGTCGGTTCCACGTTGTGCTCCGAGCCTTGCTGACGATGGATTCCGTCGCCGATCTTACAACTCGGGCCGCTTTCCGGGCCCCGGGGTACCTTCGGCGACGGATCCCGTCGCCCAGCGGGCCGCGAGGACCTCGGGTTCGGTGACCGTGTCGAACCCGTACCGGTCCCGGAGCCAGGCCTCGTTCGCCGCGTGGAGCGGATCGGCTCCGAAGCGGTTCAGCGCCACGACCAGCGGGAGACCGAGCTCCCGGAACGGCGCCGCGGCCAGGCGCACCGCGTTGATCGAGCCGAGGCCGGCGTCGGCCACGAGCAGCACCACGTCGGGCGCCAGGGCGTGGGCGAAGTCGACGTTGTCGCCGTCGTCGGCGATCGGCGAGCGGGGCCCACCCGCGCCCTCGACGAGGAGGAGGTCGGTGTCACCCGGCGCGACCAGCTCGGAGACCAGATCGGCGACGGTGAACCCGGGTCGGCCGAGCCTGCTCGCGGCCATCGGCGGCGCGAGCGCGAGGTCGTACCAGCGATGGGGTGGGCAGACGACCGCCGGCTCGGCGCCCGTCGCCGCCGCGAGCAGGTCGGCATCGGTGGCGCCGTCACGGGACTCGAACGACTGGGCCGGCTTGCGGGCGACCACCCGGAGGCCACGCTCGCGCAGGGCGCCGAGCAGCACGACGCTCCACCAGGTCTTGCCGACCTCCGTGCCGGTACCGGTGACGAAGACCGTTGTCACGCGAGGCCGAGGTCGTGCAGCGCGGTCACGAGTCGGTCGACCTGTTCCGGGGTGTGCGCGGCCGAGAGCGTGACGCGCAGACGCGACGTTCCCGGCGCGACGGTCGGGGGTCGGATCGCCGGCACGAGGAGG
>JBBRHS010000120.1:0-7914 GCA_038222385.1 Acidimicrobiia bacterium | reverse complement strand
CTAGCGCTTGGGGAGCTTCAGGGCTTTCTTGGCCAGGATGTTCTTCTGGATCTCGGTGGCGCCCGCACCGATCGAGGTGTAGCGCTGCCAGCCGTAGTCGCGGGTCCAGCGGCCGCCGTCGACTGCGTCGGGGCCGCCCTTGGCGAGTGCGCCGGCGGGGCCGAGCAGGTCGACGCCGAGCTCGGCGAGGGTCTGGCTGATCTTCGACCACTGCAGCTTCGCGAGCGGCACCTCGGGCCAGTTGGGTTGACCCTTGAGGATCTTCGTGAGCGCGCGGTAGTTGAGGAGCCGGGTGAGCTCGATGTCGGTGAACGCCCGCGCGATGCGCTCGCGGAGCTCCGGATCGTCGAGCGCGGTGGGGTTGACCGAGCGGGCGGTGGAGATCATCGCCCGCAGGTCGCCGGCCATCGTGATGGAGAGGCCCGCGGTGCCGACCCGCTCGTGGCCGAGGGTGCTCATCGCGACCTGCCAGCCCTGGTCGTCGCCACCGAGGCGGCAGTCGAGCGGGATCCGGGCGTCGGTGAAGAACACGTCGTTCAACATCGTGTCGCCGGTGAGGTCACGGATCGGGCGGCACTCGATGCCGGGCGTGTCCATGTCGATGATGAACGCGGTGATCCCCTCGTGCTTCGCGCCGCGTTCGAACGCGGTCGGGTCGGTGCGCAGGAGGAACAGGCCCCAGCGGGCGAGGTGCGCGGAGCTGATCCAGGTCTTCTGCCCGTCCACGATGTAGTGCTCGCCGTCGTGGTCGACGCCGTGGATCGCGGTCGTGCGCATGTTCGCGAGGTCGGATCCGGCCTCGGGTTCGCTGAATCCCTGGCACCAGTGTTCGTCGGCGCTGAGGATTCCCGGCAGCCAACGCTGCTGCTGTTCCTCGGTGCCCCACTGGAGGATCATCGGGCCGATCTGCCACACCCCGTTGGCGTTGTAGATGCCGGGCGCGCGGACCCGCGCCATCTCCTCGGCGTAGATCGCGTTCTGCATGGGCGTGGCTTCGCGCCCGTTCCACTCGCGGGGCCAGTTGATGGCCGCCCACCGACCGTCGTCGAGACGACGTTGCCAGTCCTTGCGCCGCTCCTGGGTCCGCGCGAAACGGTCGTCTTCGACGACCCTCTCGACTGCCTCTTCGACGGCCGCACCCTTGCGGCCCCCGCCCGGCGCGCTGCCCGAGTGGTCGTCGCCCCAGTCGACGAGGAACTTGGGGAGGTTGGTGTCGAGCCAGACGCGCAACTCGTCGCGGAAGGCTTCGTCGTCGGCCGTGAGACTGAAGTCCACGGCTCGACGCTAACACCGGCGTCAGGTTCGCAGCTCAGTGGCAGTCGCGTTGCGGCGGGTGATCAGACCGCTCACCACGTAGGTGCCGAGTGACGCGACGGCGGCGAGCTCCGACGCGACCGCGATGACGGCCTCGGTGCTCGTCTGGTCGTCGGTGAAGCCGAGCAGGCCCGACGTGCGGGCCAGCACGTAGGCAATGAGCGCGCCGGCCGCGAAGAGGGTGCCGACGACGGCCGTGGGCATCGCCCAACGATCCCAGCGCAGCGACAGGACGAGCGCCCACGCGATGAAGAACCCCGAGACCGCCTGCAAGGCGAAGGAGCGGCTGATGTCGAGTCCGAGCACACGGTCGACGCTGATGCCGCGGTAGCCACCGTGGAAGTAGAGGTAGTAGTGGATGTAGGCGCTCACGAGCACTCCCGCGGCACCGACGATGAGCAATGTCCGTCGGGCGATCATCCCTGCACCTTCAGGGTCCCCTGCATGTACTGGTGGATGTCGCAGATGTAGTCGTAGGTGCCGGCTTCGGTGGGCGCGGTGATCGTGCCTTTCGCTCCACCGTCGAGGTCACCGGTGTCGAAGCTCTTGTCGGTCGCGGTCACGGTGTGCGGAGTCTGATCGGCGTTGGTCACCGTGATCGTGGAGCCCGGTGCCACGGTGAGCGTCGGCGGGGTGAACGTGAAGTCCTTGATCGAGATCGCGGCGGCTCCGGCCGGCGCCGCGGACGACGACGTGTCGTCGGGCGCGAGCACCTGGGTCAATCCGATAGCGATCACGGCGACCACCGGGACGATCAGGACGAGAACGAGCTTCGGGATCCTTCGGATCGGATCGCCGGTCGGATCTTCTGTCATCGGTTCCCCCGTTGGCGGTGCGCGCTCGACAGGTGTTCGACACCACCAACTCGCGCGGATCATCCGGCGGTAGCGTGCCGGCGTGGAGTTCACGTTCTCGCCCGACCAGGAAGCCCTGCGCGACGCTGTGCACGCTGTGCTCGCCGATCACGCAACGAGCGAGTACCTCCAGGCGATGGCCGACGATCCGCGGGGCTACACGGAACCGGTCTGGGATCACGTCGTCGAATCCGGGTGGCCGGCGCTGCTGGTTCCCGCCGACCAGGGGGGCCTCGGCCTCGGACTCGTCGACGCGGTGGTGGTGCTCGAGGAGATGGGCCGGATCCCGTTTCCCGGCCCGTTCTTCTCCTCGGCCGTGGTCGCCACCATGGCGGCCAGGAGGTTGGGTGCCACCGAACTGCTCGAGTCGCTCGCGTCGGGAGCGCGCCACGGTTCGGTCGCGCTCGAGGAGCTCGGCCACGGCGACCCGGTCGACCGCGTGCGCGCGAGGGCGCGACGCAAGGGTGCCGGCTGGGTGCTCAGCGGGAGCAAGCCGCTCGTGCTCGACGGTCACACCGCCGATTGGATCATCGTCGCGGCGCGCACATCGGAGGGTCTCGGCTCGTTCCTCGTCGAGGAACCGACCGCGGATGCCGTGCCGACGATGGACCCGACCCGCAAGGCTTCGCGGCTCGAGCTGAACGACACCCCCGGCGTGCCGATCGGACCGCGAGGTGACCACACCGCGATCTGGCGCCGGGTGAGCGACGATGCCGCCGTCGGCCTGGCCGCCGAGCTCGTCGGGGTGGCCGAGGCCGCGATGGAAGCGGCAGCCGAGTACGCCAAGGTCAGGGTGCAGTTCGACCGACCGATCGCGACGCACCAGGTGATCCAGCACAAGATCGTCGACATGCTGCACCGGCTCGAGCTCGGCCGCGTCGGCGTGTACTACGCGGCCTGGGCATCCGACGTCGAAGACGCGGATCGGGCGCGTGCAGCCGCGGTTGCCAAGTCGACGATGGCCGAAGCAGCGATCGCGGTGACGGCCGAGAACATCCAGGTCCACGGGGCCGTCGGGTTCACCTGGGAGAACCAGGCCCACTTCCTCTACAAGCGGGCCAAGCAGAACGACCTGATGTACGGCTACCAGGGTTGGCACCGCCGGCGGATCGCCGACCTCGTGCTGAACAGTTCATGAGCGGAACCATCGAGGCTGCGGTTGGCGAGCATGTGCGGGCGGGTGATTCGCTGCACATCATGGTCGGGCACACCCGCTGGACCGCCGGGGCGCGCGAGGTCGTGCGGCAGTGGTGGGGGCGTGACCCGCAGTTCACGCTGGTGATGTTGAGCCTCTCGAGTCTCGGGGCACTCTTCTTCCACGGCGGTCTCGTCCGCAAGGTGATCACCGGCTACTCGGGCGACACGTTCCCGAACTTCACGCCGAATCCGGTGATGGCCGGCGCGTACCGGCGCGGCGAGGTGGAAGTCGAGCACTGGTCGTTCCTCGCGTTCTCGCAACGCCTCGAAGCGGCCGCTCGAGGCCTTCCCGCGATCACGACCCGTTCCATCGAAGGCTCGTCGATGGAAGCGAACGACGCCTTCACGACCGTCGATTCACCGTTCGGTCGGGTCGGGCTGCTCGCGCCGCTCGCTCCCGACGTCGCGCTCCTGCACGCGCCGGTCGCCGACCGCGCCGGCAACGTCGCGATCCATCCGCCGTTGCTCGAAGGCGCGTGGGGTGCACTCGCGGCCCGTCGGGGTGCGATCGTCACGGTCGAGCAGGTCGTCGACGACCTGCGTGAATGGTCGCATCTGGTGCGGATCCCCGCCCATCGGGTGCTCGCGGTGTGTGAGGCGCCCCTCGGGGCCCACCCCGGTGGGTTGTACCCGGGATCACTCCCGGTCGACGGCTACGGCGAGGACTACGACTTCTGGATCGGCGCGCGCGACGCAACCCGCAGCGACGACTACGACGCCTGGATCCAGCGGTGGATCCTCGGCCCCGAGACCCATGAGGCGTACCTCGACGAGCTCGGAGCCGATCGCATCGCGGCGCTACGCGAGCGGGCCGACCGCGACTCGTGGCAGGCCGACGCCGATGCCCACCCGCCCGACCTCGACGCGCCGGTCAACGCATGGGAACGGGCGGCGACGTTCGGCGCGCGCCACCTGGCGGCGCGCGTTGCCGCGCTCGATGCCGACGCGGTGCTCGCCGGAGCGGGCGTTGCGAACCTTGCCGCGTGGCTCGGCGTCGACCTGGCCCGGGCTGCCGGGGTGACCGTCGACCTCACCGCGGAGATCGGGTTGTGGGGCTACGACCCGACGCCTGCCGATCCGTTCGTGTTGAACCACCGCAACTTCCCGTCGGCCACCATGCTCGGCGACGCGTCGCTCGTCCTGGGCACGCTGGTGGGTGGGGCGGCAACGAAAACGATCGCCTGCCTCGGCGGCGCGCAGATCGACCGCGTCGGCAACGTCAACTCCACGCTGGTCCCCGGTGGGCCGTTCCTCGTCGGGTCCGGTGGAGGGAACGACGTCGCGAGTGTCTGCGCGGAAGCGGTCGTCGTCGCGACGCTCACGCCGAAGCGCACACCAGCCGAGGTCGGCTACGTGACCTCGCCCGGGCACCACGTGCAGGCCCTCGTGACCGACCTCGCCACGTTCCAGAAGCTCGGACCGCTCGACGGCACACCCTTCACCCTGACTGCACTCGCGTCCGGGGTGTCGGTCGACGACGTGCGAGCGGCGTGCGGGTGGGAGTTCGAAGTCGCGTCGCCGGCGGTGACCCTCACAGAGCCCACGGTCGCGGAGATCACCGCGCTCCGCCGCTGGGACCCGCGCAACTGGTTCCTCCGCTCCTGACGTCTGGTCGAATCCGCTGCGCCGGCTCGATCGGTCACCGGTTGACGTGCTGTGAGTGGGTGTCCGCCGGCTCCGCTTCTTCTCCTACCGCTCCAGTTGCATGCGGACGCGGTCGAGCAGCTCGTCGGGGTGCACGGGCTTCGCCACGATGTCGTCGGCACCGGCCTCGAGCCCGGCGATGTGGTCGTCGACGCCGGCTCGGCCGGTCACCACGATCACGGGGAGCTCCGCCGTGTCCGGGTTCCCCCTGAGTGACCGCAGCACCTCCTCGCCACTCATCTCGGGCATCTGGCTGTCGAGCAGCACGAGGTCGGGACAGCGGGCCTCGATCTGCGCGAGTGCATCGCGGCCACAGGATGCCTCGGTCACGTCGAGACCGCCGCGCCCGATCGCGCGGATCAGGAACCGGCGTGCGGTGTCGTCGTCGTCGACCACCAGCACCCGTGGGTTCGTCACGTCGTCAGCTCGACCGGAAGCGCCTCGACCGGCTCGGTGCCCTTCGACTGCGTCGGGATCGCAGGATGGTCGTCGACGACGGAGGGCAGGTAGACCCGCACGATGGTTCCCGAGCCTGGCTCCGAGTCGACGTGGAGGTAGCCGTCGCTCTGGCTCACGATCCCGTAGACGATCGACAGCCCGAGTCCGGTGCCCTTGCCCTCCTTGGTCGTGAAGAACGGTTCGAGGGCCTGGGCCTGCGTCGACGGGTCCATGCCGGTGCCGTCGTCGCGCACGCTCACGACAACGTAGCGACCCGCCGGGATCTCGACCGGGTCGACCCGATCATCGGCGGGGAGGTCGAGGATCTCGGTGCGGATGACGATCTGGCCGCCACCGGGGCGACTCGCGTCCCGCGCGTTCACGACGAGGTTGAGGAACACCTGTTCCAGCTGGCTCCGGTCGGCCCGCACGCTGGCCGGGATGCCGGGTCCGCCCACCGCGAGCCCCACTGCGGGGCCGAGGAGCTGGCGGAGCATCCCTTCCATCGAGTGGATCACCGCGTGGGCATCGAACACCGTCGGCCGCACGGCCTGTTCTCGAGCGAAGGCCAGGAGTTGCTCCACGAGCGCGCTGGCGCGATCCGCGGCCCGGGCGAGCTCCTCGAGGTCGTCGCGTTGCTCGAACTCGGGGGGAACGTCGGCGAGGAGGAGCGCGGCGTATCCCGAGATGGCCGTGAGGATGTTGTTGAAGTCGTGGGCGATCCCGCCCGCAAGTCGTCCGACGGCCTCGAGCTTCTGGGCCTGCGCGAGAGCCTCCTCGAGCCGGCTGCGTTCGGTCACATCGCGCGCGTTCACGACGAAGGCACCCACGGCCGGGTCGTCGAGCAGGTTGTTCCCGATCGCCTCGATGACCCGCCAGCTCCCGTCGCTCGTCGCGAGCCGGAACTCGACCGTGCCACCGAACCCCGGCTCCCGGAGCCGCTCGGTGAAGACGTCGAACATCCGGGCCTGGTCGTCGGGATGGATGAGCTCGAAGATCGATCGGCCGATGTAGTCGTCGGCTTCGAGGCCGAGGATCACTCCGGCGGAGGGACTCGCCTCGATGAGCCGACCTTCGCCGTCGAGGATCGCGATGATGTCGGGTGCGTTCTCCACCAGCGCCCGGAAGCGTTCTTCACTCCGGCGGAGTGCGTCGGCGGCCTCCTCGCGAGCTGTCATGTCGCGCACGGTGCCGATCAGCGCCGACGCGTCGGGCCCCGCGCCCACCGTCGACACCGAGATCGCAACCGGGAAGCGGGTCCCGTCCTTGCGGCAGAACAGGCTGTCGACCTCGGTGCGACCCGACCGCAGGGCTTCGGTGGCGTCGGCCTCCAGGCGGTCGCGCCACTCCTCGGGCCACCACGGGTACGGGAGCTCGGCGCCGATCACCTCGTCGGCGCTGAACCCGGTGAGCTCGTAGAAGCGGTCGTTCGCGTGGAGGATGCGGCCGTGCCGGTCGCTCTCGATGAGCGCGTCCTGGAGCGCGGCCATGATCGCGGCCTGGTGGTCGCGCTCGGCCCGGAGCGCGTGCTCGGCTTCGACCTGGTCGGTGACGTCGACGCTTGCACCGACGTGGCCGAGGAAGGTCCCGTCGGGGAGCATCCGGGGCGATGCCCGGCTGAGCAACCAGCGGTACTCGCCGTCGCCCCGGCGGAGACGGTGGGTGAGCGAGTAGGCGGTCTGGGTCGCGAGCGCGGTCTGGAACACCGTGAGGCAGCGCTCCCCGTCGTCGGGGTGGACCCCCGCGAACACACCGGCCGCCAGCTCCTCGGCGAGGGTGCACCCCCGGAACTCCAACCAGCCCCGATTGAACGTGGCGGCCGCGCCGTCGGGGCCCGAGGTCCAGATCAGCGCCGGCGCGGAGTCGGCCAGCACCCGGAACCGGGACTCGCTCTCGTGGAGCGCAGCGACCGCGGTGAGCTGGTCGGTCACGTCTCGAGCCATCACGAGGTGGACGTCGGGTTGCACGTGGGCTTCGACGTGGTACTCGGCCAGCCGGACCGATCCGTCGCGGCGGCGGACCTCGATCGTGTCGCTGAGGACCTCGCCCGCAGGCAAACCCGAGAGCTGGTCGAGCACCTCGCGACCGCGGTCGACGAACTCGTTCAGGTCGACGCCGACCAGCTCGTGTTCGTCGAGCGCGAAGAGATCGGTGGCGGCACGGTTCGCGTCGAGGCAGACGCCGTCGGGAGTGAAGAGGAGCGTCGCGTCGTGGGCGGAGCGAAAGACCGCCCGGAGCCGCTCGACGCTCGTGTGGAGCGAGGTGGTCTCGTCGGTGACGTCACGTGAGATGCCGAAGACCTGGGTCACGACCCCCTGCTCGTCGACGAGGGGCGTGAGCACCATGTCGTAGATGAGCTGGCCCGCTGCGCCCTCGGCCGTGAACCGACGGCTCATCGGCGCGGCACGTGCGACCGTGTCCCGGACGGTCGCCTCGTAGGCGGTCCAGTCGTCGGGGGGCATGATCT